>JBBDNH010000129.1:0-5233 GCA_040877745.1 Dehalococcoidia bacterium | reverse complement strand
CGTACTTCGTCCCGGCTCATCTAAGGGAAGTGGATGAAGTCGATGACGAATCTACCGAAGTTGCGGAACGCGCGACGCGCCAGGCCGTCGACCTCGCGCTCGTCGGTCGAGCCGAGGACGACCGCCATGTTCTCGTTCAGCGCGCGACGTTGCTTACGGAAGAAGAAGTAGCAGATGGACGCGACGGCGGCTGCGACGCGGTAGCCGAGCCAGAGCGGGAGAGGCCGCGTGAGCAGGATGGTGAGCCGGAAGAGCCAGTAGACCACCAGCTACTTCCCGGCGATGAACGCCTCCACCATCTGGCGCGCCTCGTCGTCCGTGTGCTGGATCGCCGGCGACTTCATGAAGTAGGCCGACGGCCCTTCCAGCGAGCCGCTGATGCCGCGGTCGAGCGCCAGCTTGCAGCAGCGGACCGCGTCGATCACCACGCCGGCGGAGTTCGGGCTGTCCCACACCTCCAGCTTCAGCTCGGCGTTCAGCGGCACGTCACCAAACGTGGTTCCCTCCATGCGGATGTAGGCCCACTTCCGGTCGAGCAGCCACGGCACGTGGTCGCTCGGCCCAACGTGGACGTCGCCGGCCGGCATCTCGTTGTCGAGCTGCGACGTGACGGCGCCGGTCTTGGAGATCTTCTTCGACACCAGCCGCTCGCGCTCCAGCATGTTCAGGAAGTCCGTGTTCCCCCCGAAGTTGAGCTGGTACGTGTGGTCCAGCCGCACGCCCCTGTCCTGGAACAGCCGCGTCAACACACGGTGGACGATGGTCGAGCCGACCTGCGACTTGATGTCGTCGCCGATGATCGGCAGCCCGTGCTCCTTGAAGCGCTTCTCCCAGTACGCCTCCTTGGCGATGAACACCGGAATGCAGTTCACCAACGCGCAGCCCGCCGCCAGCACCTGCTCCACATACCACTTCGTCGCCTGCTCCGAGCCCACCGGCAGGTAGTTGATCACGACGTCGGTCTGCGTCTCCTTCAGGATGCGCACGATGTCCGCCGTTGGGCCCGGTGCCTTGTGGACGATATCGCTCAGGTACTTGCCGATGCCGTCGTGCGTCATCCCCCGGTCGACGCGCACGCCGGTCGTCGGGACTTCCGCGAACTTGAACGTGTTGTTCGGCTCTGCGTAGATCGCCTCGGCGAGGTCCTTCCCCACCTTGTTCACATCGATGTCGAACGCCGCGACGAACTTCACGTCGCGAACGTGGTAGCCGCCTAGGTTGACGTGCATCAGGCCGGGCACCTTCGCGTCCTTGCGCGCGTCCTGGTAGTAGTGCACGCCCTGCACGAGCGACGACGCGCAGTTGCCCACCCCGATGATCGCGACGTTGATCGGCTTGCTCTCGTTCTTCGCCTTGGGCATGGTCGCCTCCTCAGTTGCCCGCGCGGATTCGAACAGCTCCCCCTCGGGCAGGTCTAGCGTTTCGCTGACCGCCTGCATGAAGCGGCGGCTGGGCGTTTTCGCGCCCGACTTCACCTGGGAAAGGTAGGTCTCGCTGAAGGTGTGCCCGCGCTGGCGGAGCTGGTCGAGCAGCCACCGTTGCTTGTGCCCGCGCGCCTCCAGGACATCGAAGAGCTTCATGGTCAGTAAAGTTTCCTACCCCTGAGAACAGGTTAAGGCAGGACAGCAGGCCGTGTCAATGGTAAAGTTAAGTTGCCCAACGCGACCATGAGGGTGACGGGGCGCTCCGCGCCGAGAGGCTCATGTCGTCCTGAGCCGGTCGAAGGCTGACGCCTCTCACGCGACAGGGGCGCTGGCGGCAAATGAGCCGGCCGTACGGAGGGTGGTTTAGGATGTGTCGGCTTATCCGTTCCTCCATCCGTTGCCAGAGAGGCGTCCGTAGGGGAGGCCTTCAGGGCTCCCGCATTCAGCTGGCCTGCCGCCCAGACTTGGTCCTGAGGGCACACGCGGGCGGCCTAGAGGCCGCCCCTACGACGGCGAGATGCTGGATGCGCAGCCGTTAGACCGCTCGCCATCCGTCGCAGGCAAGTGTAGGGGAGCCCTTCAGGGCTCCCGCAAGCCCGCTCGATAGGGAAGGCGCGGGCGGCCTGAAGGCCGCCCCTACGAGGCTTCGCGTCAGCCTCGCATCCGTTCATCCGTACACGTGTCCATTGACAGACAAAGGAATCGGGGTGGCCGTGTGGCCACCCCGATGAGTGTCGTTCTAAGCGAAGATCAGCTTAGCTCTTGCCGATGCGATACATCTGTGTGCTGCAGACCGGGCACTGGCCCTTCGTGGCCGGCTTCCCGTTTTTCATCGTCACTTGCTGCGGGTTCTTCATCTCCCGCTTCGTCCTGCACTTGAGACAGTAAGCCTCCATACCGATGGTTCCTCCCTTCTGTGGTCTTGCTGCGCGGCCCGCTCCTCAGCGCCGGACCGGTGGACTCCCCGCGACCTAGACTCAGCGTCCGTACCTGGTCACGCCACCGCCCGCGAACGGCCGCAGATACGCTAGGTAGAATCATAGCCCCTTTTGAGTCGGTGTCAAGAGAATCTGAGTTCGAATTTGTGGTGGATTTTCTACAGCGCCGCGAACACTTTCTCAGGATGCCAGCGCCCGCCGCCGCGATATCGCAGGATCGCGAGGAACTCGCCGTCTTCTGAATACGCGCGACACGGCGTCTCCAGCGCTAAGTCGAGCAGGCCGCTCCTGAACGGCGTCAGGGCGAGCAGCGTCCCGCGCCGGGCGTCCTTGCTGTGCTCCTCGCCCAGCAGCGCCGCGTACCAGGATTCCAGGACGCGGTCGGCCGGCGACAGCAGCTCCTGCCACGCGTCGCGGGCCGTCGCAGCTTCCAGCTCCTCAGGGGTGATCGAGTCCTCGAGCGTGAACGGGCCGCTGCGCAAACGCGTCAGCCCTTCGAGGTATCCGTGGCAGCCCAGCTGCTCGCCTAGGTCGTGCGCAATCGTGCGCACGTACGCGCCGCGCCCGACTTCGAGCTCGATCTCCACATCCGGCGTCTCGAATCGCAGCAGCTCCAGCTTGTGGATCATCACCGTGCGCTCCTGGCGCGGCGCCGTCTTACCCTCGCGGGCGTAGCGATAGAGCGGCTTCCCCTCGTGCTTGAGCGCGCTGTACATCGGCGGTAGCTGCTGGATCGCGCCGGCGAAGCCGCTCAGCACTCGCTCGACGTCGGCGCGGCTTACGGCGCCTGGGTCGCCGGTCGCGGTCACGGCGCCCTCGCTGTCGTACGAGTCCCGAGCTTCGCCCAGGCGGATCAGCGCGCGATACGACTTCGGCGCGCTCACCAGGTATTCGACGATGCGCGTCGCCCGGCCGATGCAGATCGGCAGCACGCCGTCCGCGATCGGGTCCAGCGTGCCCGCGTGGCCCACCTTTCGAATGCCGGTCAGCTTTCGAACGAGAGACACCACCGCGAACGACGCCATGCCGCGCGGCTTGTTGACGTTGAGGATCCCGCTCGTCACGAGGCGTCGGACTTGCGGGCGCGGTCCAGGAGCTTGAGGATGTGCGCGCCATGCTCCAGCGACCGGTCCGGCACGAACGCCAGCTCCGGCGTTCGGCGCATCGTCAGGCGCTTGCGCAGCTCACGCTGCATGTAGTGAGATGCGGCGGCCAGCCCCTCGAACGTCGAAAGCTGCTCTTCGGCGCTGCCGAGTACGCTCACGAACACCTTGGCGTGGCGCAGGTCCGGCGCGACGTCCACTTCAGTTACGGTCACCAGCCCGCCGAGGCGCGGGTCCTTCAGGCCGTGCTGCAGGAGGTCGCTGATCTCCTCTCGCAGCAGGTCGTTGACACGCTCAGTGCGGCGGGTCATGGGAGTCTCCAGTGGGTAAAGCGAGCTAGCTCTGGCGTTCGCGCCGGTACATCTCCAGGACATCGCCTGGCTGGAAGTCGGTGAAGCCGACGAGCATGACGCCGCATTCGAAGCCGGTCTGCACCTCGCGCGCGTCCTCCTGGAAGCGCTTGAGGCTCGAGATCCTGGCATCCGCCACCACCTCGTCGTTGCGCAGCACGCGGACCTGGTCGTCGCGCATGATCGCGCCGTCGCGTACGTAACAGCCGGCCACGGCAGGCTTGCGTCGCACCTGGAAGACCTCGCGCACCTCAGCGTGGCCCGACACGATGTCGGCGTACGTGGGCTCCTTCAGGCCAAGCAGCGCCTTCTCCACGTCCTCGGTGATGTTGTAGATCACGTTGTAGTGGCGCAGGTCGACGTGTTCCTTTTCGATCGTGCGCTCTGCGCCGGGCTCCGCCCTGGTGTTGAAGGCGATAATGATCCCCTTCGAGGCGGCGGCGAGCATCACATCGGACTCGTTCACCGCGCCGGTCGACGAGTGGATCACCTTCACGCGGATCTGGTCCGTCGTTAGCCGTTCGAGCGACTGCCGGATCGGCTCGATGCTGCCCTGAACGTCGGTCTTCAGGATCAGGTTCAGCTCCTTCATCTTGCCGGCGCTGATCTCCCCGAAGAGCGTGTCCAGCGTCACCCGAGGTTGCGCGTGCAGCGCCGAAGCCTCGCGTTCGCGGATCCTGTGCACGACGATCTGGCGTGCGGTCTTGTCGTCCGGGACCACCTGCAGCGTGTCGCCGGCGTGCGGTACTTCCTGCAGTCCCAGGACCGCAGCAGGCTCGCCGGGCCCGGCCGACTTCAGTCGCTTTCCGTCCTCATTGAACATCGCCTTGACGCGGCCCCACGTTTCGCCCACGACGGCGATGTCGCTGCTCTGGAGCGTGCCTGTCTGGATCAGGACGGTCGCGCTCGGGCCGCGCGCGCGGTCCATGCCCGCTTCGATGACGATGCCGATCGCCGCGCGGTCCGGGTTCGCCTTCAGCTCCAGCACTTCGGAAGCGACGAGGATGTTTGCCAGCAGCTCCGGAATGCCGTCGCCCGTCTTCGCCGAGACCTCGACGGCGATCACGTCGCCCCCGTACTCCTCGATGTTCAGCCCCTGCTCCGCGAGCTGCTGCTTGACGCGGTTCGGATTCGCGCTAGGTAGGTCGGCCTTCGTGATCGCCACGACGATCGGCACCTCGGCCGCGCGCGCGTGGTCGATCGCCTCCATCGTTTGCGGCATGATGCCGTCGTCCGCCGCGATGACCAGCACCGCGACGTCGGTGACGCGCGCGCCGCGGGCGCGCATGGCCGTGAACGCTTCGTGGCCGGGCGTGTCGAGGAAGGTGATTCGCTGGTCGTTCACCGATGCCTGGTACGCGCCGATGTGCTGCGTGATACCGCCCGCCTCGCCGCCGATCACGTTCTTGCTCCGGATG
>JBBDNH010000128.1:0-5254 GCA_040877745.1 Dehalococcoidia bacterium | reverse complement strand
GCGGCGATGCTGAGCGCGACGCTGCTCGACGCCGCCGAGGCGGCGACACCGAGCGCCGGCCCGCGCAGACCGAGCGCGCCCGCGACGGCCGTCGCCGGCGCGTTGGCGAGCGTGCGGCCGACGTAGCCCGGGCGCATCGAGTTCGGCCCGGCTTCGTGGAACGCGCGGTGCGCTTCCCAGACGGTCTGCTCGCCGGGGCGCACGACGCCCATCACGACGCCCACCTGCACGGCGTTCTCCGGCGTGAGCGGCAGGGCCGAATCCGCGAGCGCTTGTATCGCGGCGTCGACGGCGAAGAGCGCGCCGCGGTCGAGGCGGCGCGCGTGCCCCGCGTCGAGACCCGCCGGCGGCTGGTAGTCGCGGACCTCGCCGGCGACGCGGCACGGCAGGCCGGTGGCGTCGAACGACGTGATCGGCCCGATGCCGCTGCGGCCCGCGGTCAGCGCCTCCCAGAGCGCGTTGACGTCGCGCCCGAGCGGCGTGACGGCGCCCATGCCGGTAATGACGACATCGCGGTCTTCAGCCACGAGACCCAGTGTAGCGCGAGGACGGCCGAGCGCGAGCTAGTCGTCGCCGGCTTCGGGCGTGTGCGTCGGCGTGGTGCACGTCCTCTCGTTGACGAAGCCGGCGATCTCCGTTGGCAACGGGCGCTCCGGCGTGATGGGCACGCAGGTCACGGCCGATTCGACATCCAGCCGCCGGCTCTGGACGGGGTCGTCCTGCAGGAGGGTCGCCGTGACGCCCACGACGAGCAGCGTCGCGACGACGATCAGCGCGGCGATCAGGTGCCTGATGTCGACCTGCATGATCTCAGTGTAGCTAGCCTGCGAGCTGCGCGGCGATGCGTGCCGCTAGTGCGCGCTGGCGCTCGAGCTCGGCCGGTTTGGCCATGGGGATCACGCCTCGCTCCAGCGCCGCGAGGTGGGGCGGGCCCTCGCCCCAGCCGCTGCCGTAGCGTCTGGGCACAACGTGGACGTGCGCGTGCGGCACCGCCTGCAGGCTCGCCACGCCGTTGTTCTGATAGATCGTGATGCCGTCCGGGTCGAACGCATCGACGAGCGCCCGTGCGATGCGGCGCACGGCGCCCATCAGCGCCGTGGCTTCTTCGTCAGTGAGGTCGAGGATGGTGGGCGCATGGCGGCGCGGGATGACGAGCGCCTGGCCCTCTTCGAACTGAAGCTGGTTGACGAACGCAATCGTGTCGTCGTCCTCGTCGATGATCGCCCAGTCGTCGCGCGCGCCCGTAATGCGCTCGCAGAAGACGCAGCGGTCGACCTTGGGTAGCTCGATGGGCATCTAAGGAGCTAGCAGGCGTCGCTTCTGACGAAACCCGGGGCCAACGTCTCAGTCGGAGGCGGCGTGGCGACTTCGCAGGCCTCGATGGGCAGGATGGGGTAGCTGTCGGACCAGGTGGTCTCGCAGCGCTCTATCGGAATCGCATAAGCCAGCTCGGTCGGTATGTCCTGCGGAGGCGTGAGCGGAACACAGGTCTCAGCATGAGAAGTAGAGGAGCTTATCAAAGCGCCGCTGCTGCCCCCTTCGGCGCGGGAAAACAGTAGGAAACAGCCTACGACTAGCGCCGCCGTTGCGGCGATGACAAGTGTAGCGATGAGCTTCCAGTTCATTCGTCAGTGTGCGTTACCCAGGAGTCAGCGAGCCGACGCAGTAGTCATAGCCGAACTCTAGATACAGACTATCGGTCACCGAGTCGAGCGTAACCGAGATCCCCAAAACTCCGACATTGATTTCGAACCGGGCGCTCGCGTACGTCTCACCAACAGATACTATGTTGTTCGGTATGTCATACCAAGCTATTGGATACGGCTCGGGCCTCGGTTCGGGGTCTTCTGCGACCGACCAAATGTAGTCCGCATCGGCGAAGGCAAATCCGTCACTTGGCGGCCAAGCGATGTTGGTGAAGGGTGTAGTCACATAGAACTGAGAGACGTGCAGTTCGGTGACCTCGAGGCCAGCTCGGCTATGATACGTAATGTCGTCATGGCAGGTCCATGTCCTCCAGCCAGCGGTAGGCGAAGCGGGGGCTGCGAGTCCTACAGGCCATTCCGGCAAGACGTAGCCCATCGCTGCAGCCTCTTCCTCGGTTATGTCCTCGTATGTCAGCTCTACCGTCGCCTCCCGAGTCACGTAATCCTTCACCATGCCATCATCGCCATAGAACGCAAAGCAATCCTGCCAGACGTCACCGACTCCTGCCTCGAACGGCTCCGTAGACAGAAGGGCCCCATCCTTAACATCGCCGTTGCACCAGTCACGCGCCAAGCACCGATGCTGGTACTGTAGAATGACGCCGAGAATGTCATCCTGCAGCGTAATAACTCCGTCTGGTGCCGTCAGACCCGGCCCTCTATCCTTCATCAGAGTATATAAAACGCCGGCCGGGCCTTGCCCGTAGGCTTGAATTGTTCCTAGAATGTCGTTCTGCAGATCGACGTATCCGTCGAGATTCACATCATAGAAATCCCACGGGTCATTAGGATCGCGGAGTCCGCCAAGCATGGGATCTGGCCCTAGTTCTTCAGCCGCGGTGCAGCCGTCCATGTCTGTGTCAGCGGATGGGTCAATAAGCCCAGCGTGCGCAATCGATAAGGAAGAACTGAGAGTGGCCACTATGAGAGCCGCCAGAACCGCGCTGCCGAGTAACACGCGCATTCGAGACCGCCTTTCCAAGCGCTTGTGTGCCCAGATGCTAGACTGTCAGCCGCGGATTGTCAAGTCTCTAACCTAGCTGCCGCCGGCGCTGGCGTGGACGGCCTGCGTCGCGGCGTGGATGGGGCCGACGGGCGCCCATTCCAGCACGAGCGAGCCCCAGACGAGCCCGCCGCCGAACGCGGCGAGCACGACGCGGTCGCCGTCGTGCAGGCGACCCTGCTCCCACGCCTCGCGCAGCGCGATGGGGATCGACGCGGACGACGTGTTGCCGTAGCGGTCGACGTTGACGAACGCCTTTTCCGGGTCCAGCCCGAGCTGCTTCGCGGTGGCCTTGATGATGCGAAGGTTCGCCTGGTGCGGGATCAGCATGTCGATGTCGTCGACGGTCATGCCGGCGGCCGCGATCGCTTCGCGCGTCGCCGATTCCATGGCGTGGACGGCGAACTTGAAGATCTTCTGGCCGTCCATGGTGATGTAGTAGCCGTCGGCCCGGTGCTCGGGCATCGCGCAGGGGCCGTGGGCGTACAGGTTCCGCGCGCCGCTGCCATCGCTGTGCAGCACGAACGAGAGCGGGCCGCCGCGCTCGGACGCCTCCAGCACCACCGCGCCCGCGCCGTCGCCGAAGAGGACGCACGTCGTGCGGTCGGTGAAGTCCGTCATGCGCGAGAGGACCTCCGTGCCGGCGACGAGGATGCGCCGGTAGGTGTCGGTCGCGATGAACTGCGAGGCGGTCGCCAGCGCGCTCATGAAGCCGACGCACGCGGCGTTGATGTCGAAGGCGCCGGCGCGGCGCGCGCCGAGGCCGTCCTGCACGAGCGACGCCACGGCCGGGAACATGCCGTCGGGGGTGGTTGTGGCGACGATGATCAGGTCGAGCTCGTTGGCGTCGACCCCGGCCTGTTCGAGCGCCTGCCGCGCGGCCTGGATCGCCATCGTGCTCGAGGACTCGTTGTCGGCGGCGATGTGGCGTTCGCAGACGCCCGTACGCTCCCGGATCCACGTGTCCGAGGTCTCGACCATGCGTTCGAGCTCGGCATTCGTGAGGATGCGTTCGGGCAGATATTTGCCGATGCCAGCGATGCGGGCGCTGCTCAAGGGGTGTCGCTCCGATCCCGGATCCGGGCCTGAGGCTGGTTCGCGAGGCAGTATACCACGAACCAGCGTGTCATCCTGAGCGTTACTTCCTGTCATCCTGAGCG
The DNA here is from genome assembly GCA_040877745.1 of Dehalococcoidia bacterium. Taxonomy (GTDB): domain Bacteria; phylum Chloroflexota; class Dehalococcoidia; order DSTF01; family RBG-16-68-14; genus JBBDNH01. The sequence goes on along the minus strand of JBBDNH010000128.1, from coordinate 1,385 downwards.
GAGCGAAGGATCTAGCAGCCCCGCAGCCCCGAGATCGCCCATCATACGCGAGCTTATCCCCTTAAATCACCGCAACGTCCTCCTTCCGACGCCCCTCGTAGGGACAAATCTTCAGCTCTGTCCGGCCCCCTCGCACCAACACCTCTTGGCTATCCAGCTGCGGGTTTCAACCCGAGGAGACGTCCTTCGCTTGACATCGCGCAGAGGGCGATGCTAGATTGGATTTAGGTACGAATTAGCACTCTCGCCGGTAGAGTGCTAATTGCTGAGGAAGGCAACGAATGCTGACCGAACGGCAGTCTCGCATCCTGGAGTTCGTCATCAGCGAGTACGTTGAGAACGCGACGCCCGTGGGTTCGCAGTTCATCGGCGACAAGTACCGGCTGCGCGCCTCGCCGGCGACGATCCGGCACGAGATGGCCGAGCTGGAGGAGCACGGCTACCTGAGCCATCCTCACACGTCATCCGGGCGCGTGCCGACCGACCACGGCTATCGCTTCTTCGTCGAGACGCTCATGCGCGAGGAGCAGCTGCCGTGGGAGGCGCAACAGACCATCCGCCACCAGTTCCACCAGGTGGAGGGCGGCGAGGAGGCCTGGGCGCACCTGGCGGCTTCCGTGCTGGCGCGCGCCGTCGAGAACGCGGCCGTCGTCACGCCGCCGCGCACCGACGCCTGCCGGATCAAGCACCTGGAGCTGGTCAGCCTGCACGACGCCACGACGCTGCTCGTGCTGGTGCTGGACCAGGGCCGGCTGAAGCAGCAGATCATCACGCTCGATGATGCCCGCGCACAGCCGGAGCTGAGCGCCGCCGCCGAGCGCCTCAACAAGCAGCTGAGCGGCAGGACCCTCGCCGAGCTCGGCCGCTCCGACCTGGAGACGAGCCCGCTCGAACGCCAGGTGATCGACGCGGTGGAGGAGATCATGGGCGAGGTGGACGAAGGGACGCTCGACGAAGCGTACCTCGAAGGCATCCGGCACGTGCTGAGCCAGCCCGAGTTTTCTTCCAGCGACCGCGTGCTCGGCCTGCTCGACCTGGTCGACGAGCGTAACCTGATCCGCGCGATACCTCTGCGCGCGCTGGCTGGTGACGGCGTCACCGTCATCATCGGCGCGGAGAACCCGCGCCTCGCCGCGGCCAACGACGCGATGCGCGCGTGCAGCGTGATCATCGGGCGCTACGGCGCGCCGGGCGTCGCGTCGGGCGCCGTCGCGGTGCTCGGCCCGACGCGCATGCGCTACTCGCGCACCATCTCGACGGTGCGCTACCTGGCGAACGTGATGAGCGAGCTCCTCGACGAGCGCTACGAATGACCGAGGCCTGAGATGCAGCAGTTCAAGGCCAAGTTCTACAACGACAAGACGGGCCGCCTCCTGGAGGAGGTC
>JBBDNH010000127.1:0-1042 GCA_040877745.1 Dehalococcoidia bacterium | reverse complement strand
CCGCGCGGGTGATCAAGCACGCCGGCGCGCTGCCCGGTGCCCTGCGCGAGGCGCTCGTCGCGCGCCGCTCGCGCGACATCGGCGCGGGCATGACGCTGAGCGGCCCGCACCGCGACGACCTGAGTCTGGAGCTGGACGGCGTCGCGGCGGCGTCGTTCGCGTCGCGCGGCCAGCAGCGCACGGCGGCGCTGGCGCTGCGGCTGGCCGAGGCCTCCTACATGGCCGAACAGAAGGGCGACCTGCCGGTGGTGCTGCTGGACGACGTGCTGTCCGAGCTGGACGAGGAGCGACGCCGCGCAGTGCTGGCGTCGCTGGGGGAGTGGGACCAGCTGCTGATCACGTCGGCGGACTCGGACCGCTTCGCCGAAGGGCTACCCAAGCCGAACGCGGTCTTCCGCGTGCGTGCGGGCACGATCGAAGCAGCGTGAGCGTAAGCGAACGTGGTGCTACGCTGGGCGCGGCTAACATGACCAGCGACCTCGCCACACTCGCCATCCGCCCCCTCGAGCAGCACGACCTTCCTTCTCTTTCGGACATCCTCGGCCTCTCGCGCCATCACATCGAGGGGCGCTGGCGCGAGCGCCAGGCCGGCGCGCACACGATGCTCGTCGCGGAGCTGGACGCGGCGTTCGCGGGCAGCGTCAGCTTCGAGGCGCGGGACGACGTGCCCGGCCTGATGCACCTGTTCGCGCTGGCCGTCGTGCCGGAGCTGCAGGGGCGCGGTATCGGCGCGCGGCTCATCGAAAGCGTGGAGGACGAAGCACGCGATCAGGCGCTGTTGGGGGTCTACCTCGGCGTGGCGATCGATAACCAGGACGCCCTGCGCCTCTACGAGCGGCTCGGCTACGGCCGGGTGGGCGAGCCGTACACCACACGCTGGGTCTGGTACGGCGCGAACGGCGAATCGCGCGAGATCGTCGAGCGCTGCTACCGGATGCTGAAGCGCTTCGCGATGCGCTAGCGCGAGAAGATCGGGCGGCTCAGGCCGCGCGGCACGATCACGCGCAGCGCTCCCGGCGCCACCTTGAACCGCATGGGCGTG
>JBBDNH010000126.1:0-5277 GCA_040877745.1 Dehalococcoidia bacterium | reverse complement strand
CCCACGTGACGACGCCTTCGAAGTCGCAGGTCTGGATAGCTTCGAGGATCGATGCGAATGACGGCCTGAGGTCTTGCTGGGGGAACGTCGGTGCGCCGGCGTCATCGTGGGCTGCGGCCGGGCTGATGCGGACCTGGAGGATCGCTGAGCCATCCACGTCGAGGACCTCACCAGAGCCGCAGGTGATAGCTTCTTCGATGTACTCAACGCGGAAGCCAGGGTCGGCGGCATCGAACTCGAAGACGATGCGCTCGAAGCCCTCATGCATGCCGGTGCGAACATCGACCAGGTGGGGCGTGTCGGTGATGTCGCCCACGGGCTTCTCCACCGGCTCGCGGCTGCCGACGAACGGCGTGGTGGCCGCCGTAGCGGTGGGCTCCACACCCTCGACGGTTGCCGTGGGCTGGGCGGCGGGAAGGGTGGAGGTCGGCGCCGGCTGATCGCCGTCTCCGTCGCCGCAAGAGGCTGCGGCGAGCAGGAGGACGACACTGAGGAGTACGGCGATGCGTGTCATGGGGCTGGCCTTAGGGGTGCCTGGTGTCCACGACGATCTGCCAGGTGAAGGTACCGGGTAGGAGGGTGAAATCTCGGAAGGGCACCTCCTCCGTCACACCGAGCACCCAGATCACCTCGCCCTCGAAGTCGCACGTCTGCACAGCCTCGACCATCGATGGGCCGTTCTGCTCGATCCTGGTGCTCTCAATCGTGGGCTGGCCTTCCAGGTCGTGGGCCTGGGCAGGGAACATGCGGACCTGGATGAAGGCCTCGCCCCGGACCTCGATAGGCTCGCCGGAGCCGCAGTCGGTGATCGGTGGCTCGACGTACTCGATGCGGTAGTTCGGGGCGCCGGCCTGGAACTCGAACACCAGGCGGTCCCAGAGCGTCTGGTTTGCGCCGGCGACGCCCACCAGGGCCGTGGGGAGCACGCCCTGCTCGAAGGTCCGCTCGATGGGTTCGAGGGAGCCTTCGAAGTCTTGCGGCGTTCCCACGCCAGCGGGGGTTTCGTTGGTGGCCGGCGTGGAGCCGTCCGGCGTGGTCGCGGCCGGCGTGGCGCCGTCCGGTGTCGTGCCGTTGTCGTCGCCGCAAGACGCCCAGATGAACGCCGATGCGAGTAACGTCGCAAGAATGAGAGCCGTCTTCACACTGAACGAACGCATAGGTCCTCCCTAGTCGAAGGCGGCCATGAGCTCTTCGATGGCGCGCATCTGGCCACCCTCCGTCGATGAGGGTACGAGGATCGGGGTCTTGACGCCAGCCTCGTACCAGGCCTCGACGCCTTCGCGCACCTCGGCGGCGCTGCCGAAGAGCGTGACGTCGGCCAGCCATTCGTCGCTCATGGCCGCGGCCAAACGGTCCTGATCGCCGGCGGCCTGCCGGATGGCGGCCATCTCTTCTTCGTAGCCCGCCTCGGCCCAGTAGTTGGTGTAGTTCGGCAGCATGACGTAGCCGGTGAGCGTGCGGCGCATGACGGCGGCCGCGGCCTGCTTGTCGTCGGAGATGCAGGTGGGGATCATGTTCCCGATGAAAAAGTCGTCGGAGGTGCGCTTGTCCGCGGGCAGGTGGGCAAGCGACGCTTGCATGTGCGATCGCGCGCCGTTCGCCCAGACGACGCCGTCCGCGATCTCGCCGGCGAGCTCGACCATGCGCTCGCGCAGCGTGGCGAGCACGATGGGCGGCAGGTCTCCGGCGCGAGGCGCGCCGCGCACGTCCTCGACAAACTGGCGGATGTCCGACAGCGGCTTGCCGACTTTGTACCCGAAGCGCGCGTGCACGGGCGCGTGGCTGACGCCGATGCCAAAGACGAAGCGGCCTTCGCTCAGCTCGTGGATCATCGAGATGGTCTGGGCGAAGTCGAGCGGGCGGCGCATGTAGATCGGCGCGATCGACGTCCCGAGCTTGATCGTCTTCGTGCGCTGGGCGACCGCGAGGCAGAGGCTGAGGCCATCGCCGGCGAGGCTGGGCGAGTAGATGCCCGAAAACCCGCGGCGCTCGAACTCTACCGCGACATCGAGCGTGGCCTGACGCCGTCCCGGTACGGCGACGAGGCTGACGGCCGGCTTCCGCGTCATGTGGCCCTCCGAATCTACGTTAGAGGGCCGGGCGCCTGCCACAGCGTCCGGCCCGGCACGCGCCCTTGGGTTAATTCAGGAGCAGCGTTGCTCCAACAGCTCGCGGATCTCCGTGACGGTGGCGTCGCGCCAGCCGCCCCAGATCGGGCCGTGCTGGAACTCGATGTAGGCCTTGATGTGCTTCTCGCGCTCTTCCGGCGTGATGTCCGCGTTGCGCAGCGGTTCGGTGAGCTTGCGCAGCTCGGGCATCTGCTCGTTGGCGAGGTTCGGCCGCTCGATCCAGTGGCCGATGTATTGGTGGTCCTTGGTGTAGAAGACCACCGCCGGAATCGACTCGTGCTCGCCATTCTTGAGGAACTCGGCCATGATGTCCTTGTTTTCGTCGCGGGGGAAGCAGCGCAGCTCCATGCCGGACGCCTCCGCGATGCGCGCGATGACGGGCAATCCGCGGAAGACATCGGGGCACCAGGCTTCGCCCAGGACGAGGCATTTCGCGGGCCCGTTCGGGCGCTTGACCAGCTCGCGGAGGGCGTTGGCGTCCTCCTCGGAGATGGAGTGCTCGTCGTAGTTCTCCTGGAAGCGCTCCTGATTGCGGTCGATAGCCTTCATCCACTCCTCGTAGGTGATGCCCTGCGAGAAGCGCTCAGGCGTGACCACGCTCTCTTTGGTATCGCTTGTCATGCCACCTCTCCTTCGAACCTGGCGATTCGGCTGTCCCGCAGTGTACCCCGTACACCGCCTGCCCGACAACCCCGGGCGGCTTGACAGCGAGTGCCCACACTTCTTACGATCAGCCGAGGTGGGGATGGGCTGGCACGGGAGGCTCGCTTGGGGTTCATCCGCCAGATCGCTGCGCTGCTGTTCATCGTGGCGCTCCCCGTCGCTCTCATTACGACCAACGTCCGCATCGCCCTGAACGAACCCCGCGTCTACGAGTACGCCACCGACCACTACGATACCCCGGCCACGACCGGCATCGAGCGCTCCGAGCTGCTGCGCGCGAGCAGCGAGCTTCGCCAGTACTTCAACAACGGCGATGAGCTGATCTTCGTCCGGGTGCAGCAGGACGGCAGCCCGGTATCGCTCTTCAGCCCGCGAGAGACGGAACACCTGCACGATGTGAAGAATATCTTCCGAACGACCTCCCGCGTTCAGGAGGCGACGGTGATCTTCGTGCTGGCGTATATCGTCGGCGTGTTCATCTGGGCCGGCGAGGGGAGCTTGCGCACGCTGGCGAGGCAGGTCCTCCTGTCCGGGCTGATCAGCGTGGCGCTGATCGGCGTGGTGGGCGCGTTCGCCGTGACGGGCTTCGAGCAATCGTGGGAGCAGCTGCACGTCATCGCGTTCGACAACGACCTCTGGAAGCTGGACCCGAGCCGCGATCGCCTAATCCAGATGTTCCCGGAGGCGTTCTGGCAGGACATCAGCCTCTGGATCGGGCTCGGAACGCTGGCGGAGCTCGGCGCGCTGGCGCTGCTGGCGGCGGCCTATCTGGGCCTAACGCGCGATGCCATCGTGAGCTACACGCTACCGAGCGGCGCGCCCGCGACCACCAAGGCGGGTTAGGCGGGATGTAGCTAATCCGGCTTCTGATCTTCACGCTCATCCGATGGTAGGTCGATGATGCTGGTCGCAATTCGAGCGTGCGCATCGCGAATGAGGGTTGAGACTTCTGCCTCGCTTAGGTGGCTCTTCTGGCCGCCTGCGATGTGACTCAGTAGCTCGAGGAGCATTTGGCGCAGTTGCTCATCGCCGACTAGCACGAGCCGTATGCTGTACTCCTTCACCATATCCTGCCAGCGAACAGCGGGCTCCGTGTCCTTCCTCACTAGCTCATCCCAGATTGCTGAGAGATTGGCCCAGACGACAGGATCAAGCCGTTCCTTCAAGGCGGGATCGAGGGCATGTAAGTGCTGCTCGAATCGTTGTTTCGCGTGACCATCATGCAGCATTCGACCGAGGAAGGCGCGCGCATGCTCACGTTCGACGGTCTTGAGGAAGTCGTAGAGTGGCTCAGCACGCTCCTTCAGGTGTCTTCGCAGAGCTTCATCTCGCCTTAGACGGCGCTCGGACTCCAAGCGCTGGCCTTGCATCCTTGTATCGTGGTCTTGTTGGGAGAGCTGGATTCGTATCGCAACTGCCGCCGTTACCAGGCTGGGAAACAGCGCGATAAGTACTGCCTGCCACCACTCTATCAATGGGCCCTCCTGGCCGCGTGACTGCCCAGCACGGTGCCACGGTAGCTCCAACGGTGAAGTCCAGGCCTATCGCACAAGCCTGCCGGTGCCGTCGTCGAAGAGAAACGTGCTCGTCGCATCTGGGGCCTGTATGGTCTCAAATGGCTCGCGGTCGGCCTCGCTATAGTAACATCTCACTATCCAAGTCTGGTTCTGACTTTGATACGTCTGCGCGAGACACGTCACGAATCTAGTTTGGCCAGGAAACAAGTCGAGTTCTACGACCTGGGTCTGAGTGAGCTCACCCACATCAAAAGCGCTGAACGACGGCCTGGGTGTAGACGTAGGAGCAATGGCCTGCGCGGGTGTGGAAGTTGGCGCTCCGGCGGCTGAGCCTCCATCCGAATACCAATGAAGCGTGGTCTGATCAAGGGCAACAGCGGCAGCAACAAGGGCGCTCGCCAACAAGACACCCGCCAGCAAACCTACAATCACTGCGCGGGGCATACGGGCAGTCCCTCGACGCGGGGTCCTTGACGGCAGCCCCTCAACCGCCGCAGGAGCAGGAGCCGCCGCAGGCGCAGCCGCCGGCCATCTCGCCGGCCGCGCCGCCGCTCTGCCACGGGCCAGACGCAACGAGCGACATCACGCGCTCCGTCTTGTGGCCCTTGGCGCAGGGGACGGCCTTGGCGGCGGCGCGCATCGGTCGCAGCAGCTCGAACGTCTCTCGGCAGGTGGGGCAGTAGTACTCGTAAAGCGGCATGTTCTGGTTGCTGGTTGCTGGAACGTTCTGAGCGAGCCGGCTGTGGCTCCAGGTTCTACTCCAGGTAGTCCTTGAGCTTTTTGCTGCGTGAGGGGTGGCGCAGCTTGCGCAGCGCCTTCGCCTCGATCTGCCGGATGCGCTCGCGGGTGACCTGGAACTCGCGGCCGACCTCCTCCAGCGTGCGGCTGCGGCCGTCCTCCAGGCCGAAGCGCAGCTCCAGCACCTTGCTCTCGCGCATCGTGAGTCTGTTGAGGACGTCCATCACCTG
>JBBDNH010000125.1:0-5299 GCA_040877745.1 Dehalococcoidia bacterium | reverse complement strand
CGCCTGGCCTAGCTTCCCCGCCGCAAACCCTACTCCACCCATATGTTCCCCCCGGTAGCAGGCCTCCCCTGCTACGCCCTCAGGTCCAGCACAAACGTCAGGGTACCGCATCGCCGTCACGTAGACACCCTGAAAGGCGCTTCTGTATACTACAGCAGCGTTTGAATCTGAGTTGAGGCTTCGGAAATTGAAGGTTAACGTCCGCCTGTTCGCAGGCCTGCACGACCTCATCGGCCAGCGCGACGTCACGCTCGAGCTCAAGGAAGGCTCGACGGTCGACCAGCTACGCGAGCGGCTGGGCGAGCAGTACCCCGTCGTGACGCCGTTCCTGGCGACGCTCGTCTGCGCGGTCGACGACGAGTACGTCGACATCGATCACCAGCTTCAGGACGGAGACAACGTCGCCCTGATCCCGCCCGTGAGCGGCGGCGACGACGATTCACCGCGCTTCCTGGTCACGCCGGAGCCGCTCGATCCCGAACGGCTCGTCGCGGCCGTGCGCCGGGACGAAAGCGGCGCCGTGGTGCTGTTCTACGGCGTGGCGCGCAACCACAGCGAAGGCCGCCGCGTGCGCGCCCTGGAGTACGACGCGCTCACGTCGATGGCCGAGAAGAAGCTGCGTGAGGTGGCGGACGAGGTGAGCCGGCGCTTTCCGATCACCGGCATCGGCATCCACCACCGCACGGGGCGGCTCGCGATCGGCGAGGCGAGCCTTCTGGTCGCCGTCTCGGCCGCGCACCGGCAACAGGCGTTCGAGGCGTGCCACCACGCCGTCGATCGGATCAAGGAGACCGTCCCGATCTGGAAGAAGGAGATCTGGGAGGACGGCGACGGCGCCTGGGTGGAGGGCCATCCCGTGGAGCCGCCGGAGCGCGCGAACCTCAGCCGTTAGACCGCGGCGCGCACGTGCTGGAAGCAGGCGTTGCAATAGACCGGACGTCCCAGCCGCGGCACGAACGGCACCGTCGTCTCTGTCCCGCAGTCGGCGCAGACCACGGTCGTCGTCTGGCGAGCGCCCACCGTGCGTTCCTGGCGACGCTGCTCGCGGCAGGCAATGCAGCGCTGCGGTTCGTTGAGCAGGCCCTTCTCCAGATAGAAGCCCTGCTCGCCGCCGGTGAAGAGAAACGACTCTCCGCAATCCTTGCAGTGGATGGTCTTGTCTTCAAACACCACCTTGGGTCCCTCCTTGGAGCTCCATGCGCGGTGGGGAGGACCTGCCACCAGGCCGGTCTCGCGCAACGCGGAGTGTAAGAAAAGGCCCGAGAGATGTCAAGAGCGAGGCGCGCAGTACAGCGCTGTATCGTGTAGCTCGGCAGGGCGGAGCTCAGGACGCTTTGCGCGCGGCGGGCTGCTTCGCGAGCTTGTATGCGGGGGCCCGGATCTGGACCTCCATCGCGATACCATAGTCGAAGAGCCGGGCCGCGAAGCGAAACCCGATCTCGTCGGTCTGCATGGCGGCCTCGGTGAGCGCCGTGGTGAACACGGTGGGCAATCGCTTCTCGTACCGGTAGTCGACCAGCTCGAAGAGCTGCTCGTTCGCCCACTCGCTCTTGTACGCCTTGCTCGGCCGGAAGAAGAGGTCGTCCAGCACCAGCAGCGACGCGTTCTGGACTTCCTCCAGCACCTCCAGCAGCCTGAGCTCGGCGTCCTGGTCGAAGGTGCTCCGGATCAGCTGCAGCAGGCGCCCGGTCTTGACGAAGAGCGGGAGATCTCCGGCGTGGAGCCGGAAGTTCGCGATGGCGGCGGCGAGGTGCGTCTTGCCGCAGCCCGGGCTGCCGGTCAGCACGATCCAGCCATCGGGGTCGCCCGCGTAGCTCACACAGGAGGCGCGCGCCGAGACGAGGCTCTCGCGCTCCTGCTCTGGCAGCGCGTGCCCGCGGACGTCGAAGTTGTCGAAGGTCATGGAGCGGATGCGCGGCTGGAAGAGCGCGTTGATGTCCTGGTGCTCCAGCACGCTCCTGCGTCCGATGTCGTACACGCGCGCCAGCGTCGGGTCGGTCAGCCGGGTGCGGAGGCGTTCGTCGATCCGGCGCAGCGGCCGGTTCGAGGTGAGGACGGTCGGCAGGCGCGTGTTGTAGCGGTCGTTGATGATCTGGAAGAGCTTCTCCTGCGCCCACGGCGTGCCGCTCTCCGTCCCCAGGTCGTCCAGCACCAGCACGGGCGCCGTCCGCACTTGCTCCAGCAGCTGGTCGTAGCTGACCTCGGCGTCCGGCTTATAGGCCGCGCGCAGGTGGTCGAGCAGGTCCGGCACGACGACGAAGAGCGCCGGCGTACCGAGCTCCAGGCAGCGATTCGCGATCGCCGCGCCGATGTGCGTCTTGCCTCGCCCGGACGCGCCCATCAGCACGATCCAGCCTTCCGGGTCCTGCGCGAACTGCTCCGCGTCGTCGACGCAGCGCTGGAAGCTCGCCTTGTCCTGCGCGTGCGGACTGAGGCCGAGCCGGTTCAGCGTCTCGAACGTCAGGCGCGTGAGCGGCCCCAGGTTGCTGTAGCGCTGGAGCCGCGACAGCCGCTCGGCGTCGCTCTCGCGCGCGACGCAGGCGCACGGGACGGCCTTGCCGAAGTCGGGATCGCTGAGCGGCAGCTCGCGCCGCACGAAGCCCACACCGCGACACTGCGGGCAGGCGCCCTCCGGAAGCTCAGGCTCGGGAACGGACGCGACCGCCGCGCCGGCCTCGGCGTCGCCGTTTCGCAGCAGGTCCTTCAGCTCCGGCATTCTATTCGTACGCAGGCTCGGCCTGCATGACCTGAAGGTCCTCGAAGCGGGTCAGCTGCTTGCGGAAGCGCAGGCTGATCGTGCCCGTCGGCCCGTTGCGGTGCTTCGCGATGATGACCTGGGCGATGCCCTCCGGGTACGGCCGCTCCGGGTGGAGTCGCTGCCATTCGTCCTCTTGCACGTACACGTCCTCCCGGTAGATGAACGCCACCACGTCGGCGTCCTGCTCGATGGCGCCGCTCTCGCGCAGGTCGCTCAGCATGGGCACGTGCGGCACGCGCTGCTCGGGCGCGCGCGAGAGCTGCGAGCAGGCGATGACGGTCACGTCCAGCTCGCGGGCGAGGCCCTTGAGCGCGCGCGAGATGTCGCTCACTTCCGAGACGCGGCTGTCGTTGCGGTAGCCGGCGCCCTGGATGAGCTGCAGATAGTCGACGATGATCAGGTCCAGGTTGCGTTCGCGGTGCAGGCGGTGCGCCTTGGCGCGGATCTCGCCCACGCGCTGGATGGCCGTGTCATCGATGTAGATCTCCGCGTCCGCGAGCACGCCCATGCCGTGCAGGATACGGCGCTCCTCCGCCTCGGTGTGCTCGCCCAGGCGCAGCCGCGTCGAGTCGACGCCCGACTCACCCGCGAGGAGCCGCTGCGCGAGCTGCCCGGCTGCCATCTCCAGGCTGAACACCGCGACGCGCGCCCCCTGCCCGATGGCGGAGTTGCGCGCGATGTTCAGCGCCAGGCTGGTCTTTCCCAGGCTGGGGCGCGCCGCGATGATGACGAGGTCGGAGCGCTTCAGCCCGCCGAGCAGCGTATCGAGGTCGACGAAGCCCGTGCGCACCTGGCCGATGAGGTTCGTGCCGGGCGCGTCGATGCCGGGCGTCTCGAGGTACTCCTCGAGCAGGCCGCGGATGTGGACAAAGTCGCCGAAGCGGTCGCCGGTGCGGAGCGCCATGATCAGCTCTTCCGCGCGGCCGAGCACGGCGTCCAGCTTCGGACCGCCCTCGTAGGCCATCTCCGCGACCTGCCGCGTGACGCCGATCAGGCTGCGATAGATCGAGTCGCGTTCGACGATGCGGGCGTAGTGCTCGATGCCGATGGGCGTGGGCAGCTCAGCGACGATGCGGGAGAGGAAGGCCGGCCCGCCGGCGTCGTCCAGCCGGTTCTGGCGGGCGAGCTCGTGCGCGACGGTGACCTGGTTGATCGACTCGCTGCGCTCCCAGAGGGCGAGGCAGGCCTCGTACGCCCAGCGGTTCTGCTCGCGGTAGAAGTCTTCGGGCCGGACGAGGCCCTGCACCTTGAAGATCGCGTCCTCGTCCACCATCAGGGAGGCGAGGACGGCCTCCTCGGCTTCCGCGTCGAACGGAGGCAGACGTTGCTCAGCGACGACCATACCGCTCGCAATCCTTGCGACTGGTCATGTGCTCCTTCGTTGCGCCGGCCCGTCGTGTGGGCCGGGGCATCTCACTCGCGTTCGCTGCGGTCGGCGCGGCGGTCGATCAGCTCGCTCGCCGGGCGGCCCGTGAGGAGCCGCCCGAGCGCTCGGTGTCCCAGCGCTCCGACGTGCTTGTCCCAGCAGGCCCGGATATCATCCGCGGTCGAGGCCTCGCGCAGCTCGCGCTCGGCCTGGCGCATCGCGGTCTCGAACTCTGTTGAGGTGGTGGTCACGCAGGCTCTTCTTCCGTTTCGGCCACGCCTTCGCCCACCTCGGCGCTCTCTTCGCTCGCCTCGGCCTCAGCCTTTTCGAGCTCGGCGGTCTCCTCCGTCGAGGATTCTGACTCCAGCTCGGCCTCGGGCTGCTCTCCGAGCTCGCCCTCAGCGGCGACGTCCTCCGGCTCCTCGCCCTCCGCGAGGACCTCGACCTCGATCGTCGCCTCGACGTTGCGGGTGAGGCGCAGGCGGACCGGCTGGATGCCGACCTCCTTGATCGCCTCGGGGAGCAGCACCTTGCGATGGTCGAACTCCTCGCCTCCGAGGAGCTTGGCGACCTCTTCGGCGATGTGGACGCTCGTGACCGAGCCGTAGAGCTTGCCCTGCTCGCCCACGCGCGCCTCGAGTGTGATGCGCGAGCCTTCGATGCGCTCCGCGACGCCCGCCGCGTCGCGGTCGAGCTCGTCCTGGAGCTTGATCTCCTGCTTCGCTCGCGCCTGGGCGCGCTGCAGGTAGGGCTCGATGGCCGGGGCGGCCAGCTTACGCGGCAGCAGGAAGTTACGCGCGAAGCCGTTCTTGACGTCCTTCACCTCGCCCGCGGTGGCGGTACCCTCGACGCTCTGCAAAAATACGACCTTCATGTCACCTCTCCTTACGACAATGGCTCCTTCCGGAGAAGGACCCATCGGCATTCATCATAGCCTTGCGTGACCGGTCAGCGTCAACGAATAACAGGTCATCTTCTGCCGGTTGACCGGGTTATCTTTCCACATCACGCGCCCGGCGACGGCCTGATCAGCCCTCAGAACGAATGTACGGGAGCGACACCGTTCTGTCAAGCTGGAGGGCTGAGCGCTTTCGACAGCCCGCCCTCGTACGCCGCCTCCAGCTCCGCGACCGGCGCATCGACGTGCGCGCCCAGCAGCAGCCGCTCACCGCCCA
>JBBDNH010000124.1:0-5302 GCA_040877745.1 Dehalococcoidia bacterium | reverse complement strand
GAGGCGCTGGCGCGGCGGCTGCGCGAGCATGAGCCGCCGGTCGTCGCGCGCATCGAGCGCGACACGCTGCTGCTCGACCCGCGCACCGTGCACCCGCGCGAGGACAAGCTCGTGATCGCGGCGCTGCAGGCCGCGCTGGGGGAGTAGCGGACGATCACAGGAGGTGAGGGGCAGGGATGGCTCCCAGACTGTCACGGACGACAGGCCGCAAGCTCGTGCGGGCGCTTCAGCAACTGGGGTGGGAGATCGATCGGATCAAAGGCAGCCACCACATCCTGCGGCATCCGGACAAGCCGCGAGTAACGCTTTCTGTGCCAGTGCATGGGAACAGGACGATTCCGATCGGAACGCTGACTGACATCCTCAGGGATGCACAAGTAGACGTCGAGCGCTTCAACGAGCTAGTCTGAAGGCAGCTATGAGATACGCCGTGATTATCCGCCAAGACGAAGAGGGCAACTGGCTGGCATCCGTACCAGCGTTCCCCGGCTGCCACACCTGGGGCCCAACGCGAGAGGAAGCGTTGGCCAACGCGCGCGAAGCCTTGGAAGGCTGTATCGAGAGCCTGCATGCCTCTGGAGAGCCGCTGCCCACAGAGTCCTCGCCTCCCGAGATCGAGTTCGTGCAGGCGCCTGCATAGGCGACACGGAGGCGCTTCCCGGTCAGGTTGAAACCTGACCCGCGGAGAAGAAGTGTTCAGGCGGTTGGCAAGACCCTACCACGATCATGCACCCGCCGGGCAGCATCCTCTATAATTCGGACGAACACCGAGCGGAGGTCCTGCTTTGCCCGAACAGTGGAACCACCAGTTCGCCGAGGTGAACGGCGTCCGGCTGCACTACGTGCGGCACGGCTCCGGGACGCCGGTCGTGCTCGTGCACGGCTGGCCGGGCTTCTGGTTCGAGTGGAACCAGAACATCCCCGCCCTCGCGGAACGTTTCGACGTCGTCGCGCCGGACATGCGCGGCTTCGCCTATTCGGACAAGCCCGACCTGCCGCCCGAGCAGGGCTACACGGACACCGTGATGGCGGACGACCTCGCCGCGCTCGTGCGCTCGCTCGGCTTCGAGCGCGTGCACATGGTCGCGCACGACTTCGGGGCGTCGTGGGCGCAGCGCTTCGCGCGATCGCACGCGGACCTGCTGGAGAAGCTCGTGCTGTTCAACCCGCCCTACTCCGGCATCGGCGGGCGCTGGTTCCAGATGCCGCAGATCTTCGAGAGCTGGTACATGATCTTCCACCAGCAGCCGTGGGCGGAGGACATCGTCGGGGCGAGCAAAGCGAACATCGAAGCCTACCTGCGCCACTTCCTGCGCCACTGGTCGCACGACACGGACGTCTTCCCGGACGAAGAGATCGCGGAGTTCGTCGAGGCGTACGCGCAGCCCGGCGCCGTGCGTGGAGGCTTCAACTGCTATCGCGCCGCCCTTCGCGCCGCCGGAGGGCAGAGCGACAGCGGCAAGATCGAGACGCCGACGCTCGTCCTCTGGGGCGACAGCGACCCCATCCTGCGCTTCGAGTGGAGCGACAACCTGGGCGACGTGTTCTCCGACTTCACGCTGAAGAAGATGGAGGGCCTGGGGCACTTTATCCACCGCGAGGCGCCGAACCGCGTGAACAAGGAGGTCCTGGACTTCCTGAGCGGCTGACGCCCGCAGAATCCAGAACCTAGGACCTAGAACCCAGCGGCAGGGTGCGGCGTGATCGCAGAGCCCGGAAGCTCGAAGGTGCCGACCTAAAGGTCGCCGCTACGTTAGGCTCGCCAGGCCGCGGCGACACGACTCGGCATCGGCGCCGCAGCCCGCCTCCGAGCACCAGACGACGCCTTCGCGATAGTGTTGCTCAGCCTCGTCCGGCCGGCCAAGGCGCGCGGCGAGCGCAGCGCGCAGCGGATAGAGCGACCGCCCCTGTAGCGTGGAGAACCGCGCCCGCCCGACTGCGCGTTCGTCTCGGGCGCGCAGGGCGCCATCGACGGTGCGTAGGAGGTCATCGTCGCCCAGTGCGATCAGGCACTCAACCATGGCCGGCGCTTCCTCCCAGTACGCCACACCGTCGCTCCCGCGCTCCACGGCCGCCCAGGCGCGCAGGGCCTGCGCGGCGGCGTCGCGCTTGCCGGTGCGATAGAGCAGTCCCGCAGCGGCGGCGTGGATCTGGCCCATCGCGGTGGGGGTGCTTCCCCCGCGCTCCGGGCTCACCATGAGCTGGAACGCGCGGTCGATGTCGCCCCGGGCCTCGGCAATCCACATGCGGAAGACGTCGCCGCGGAAGTCGGAGTCCGTGGGCGCGAGCGCGACGAGCTCCTCGCAGCGAGCGAAGTCGCCGCGCGCGAAGGGCACGCCCGCCATGTCCATCAGCGCGAGCTGCGCCTGGAAGTTCATGTGCGTCTTCATCCCGTAGGTGAAGGACTGTTCAGCCACCGCGAAGCCCTCATCGAGGAAGCCGAGCTCGATCAGGCCGAAGCCCGGGCCGCGCAGTGCGGCGGCGGCGGTGTCGTGGCGGCCGAGGCGCGCGAACGACTCGTGGACTTCCTGAAACAGCGCCTTCGCCTCATCGACGCGCCCCTGGTTCATCGCGTTCCAGGCCTCCTCCTCCTTTTGGACGGCGAGGATATCTTCGAAGCCGTGCTGCCGGCCGAGGGCCATCGCGCGTTCGAGGGCCGTGTCGTCGTGCCAGCGCTGCGCCAGGAGCAAGCAGGCCTGGAGGTAGGGGTCGGCGTCGCCGAGCTTCTCCAGCGCCTCGTCGACCATCGCCCGCTGCCGTTCGGGCGGCCCCCAGATGCGGCGGATCTCGACCGTCGCGCGCGCCAGCCCGATGGCATCACCGCGCTCATCGAAGAGCGTCATGGCGCGTCGGAGCGTGCGCCAGGCCGCGCGCGCTTGCGCGAGGTTCCAGTAGCAGCGCCCGAGACCCGTGAGCAAAACCGCCTCATCCTGGCCCGCGGCCTCGCCGGCCTGCGCGACCAGCGACAGGCACTGCTCGTACTCGCGCGCAGCGTCCTGCCACTCGGTGGCCTGCTCGGCCGTTCCGGCGGCGAGCCGGTGCGCCTCTGCTCGTTCGCGGATGTCGTTGCCCATGCCAAGCATGATAGCGAGCCGGCTGCGTCGGGCTGAAGCCTGACCCGCGAAGCGCCGGAACGTGTGAAGAAGAGCCGGAAGGTCTTGGGATTGGAGAGAGACTACGCTCCTGCTGCGGCGCTAGCCAGCGTTGCTTGAACTCGCCGTGCCGCTTTTCTCGGGTCGCCTTCCGAATTTACGGCGAGACCCAGATCCTTCAACGTAGCGGGCAGACCGGGCCTACCCTTCCCCGCATGCACCAGATAGATCCTCTTCTGCATAGCAAGCGCGGCACCAATCTCGAACGCAACCCATGGAGCAAGGGTGTCCGACTGATCCGGAGCCAGCACTACCACCACGTAGTCGCTATCGCGGAGGCCGCGTTGAAGCTCTTGAGAGATCGATGAACCTGCCGGCAAGTTTTCAGAAGCTGTCCACGTTTCTACGCCTGCCTTCTCCAGCTCCCTGGCAAACACAGCGGCCCAATCACCAACCGACGAAGGTGATGAGACAAAGACTCGTGGTTCCCTTCTCTGAGGATCATCTCGAACTACGACGGGTGGCTGTTTTCTCTTTCCCACTCTGAAACCCCTCTTTATCGCTTAACTCTACGGCGGAGCTGGGTCAAATAGCCAGACTCGAATTGGTTTATGTCAATGAAGTTCTTAGTCGCGATAGCCGCCGGAAATCGAGTGTCGGCCTCCAGTTCGGCGGGCGTCAGGCCATGCAGGACACACACAATTCGACGACCAAGTGCCCAAGCCCCGCCGATCTCTAGCCAGACCCACCTCCTGTCGAGAGCCCAGGGCGTCAAGTACGCGACGAGCTCTTTGGCTTGACGTAAGGCTGTTCGAATCTCGGAGGGGAAGTCGTCGCCGGCCTCGAGCTCCTCACTCAGAAATGAACTGGCACCACAGCCGTTGATGGCATCTCCAAGCCTCTTAGCTATCCAAGCGTCAGCCGCGCTGTGACTGACAAAGACGGGCCATTCCGGGCCACTCCGCCCAGATCCTCGTTTCGAACCGCCCCTACGCGAACCTGCCACGGGCCCTCCCACGCCGGTCGTAAGTATGCGGCCCATAGCATAGACTGGCTCGGCTAATACGTCAAACGCTACTAGCTCCCCTGCTACAATCGGATTCAGCATGGACGAACATACGCTCCGTGTCCTGGAGTTCGACAAAGTCATCGCGCGGCTGGCGGAGAACACCTCGTTTTCGGCCGGGCGCGAGCTCGCCCTCGCGCTCCAGCCATCGACGGACCGCGATGAGGTGGTGCGCCGGCAGCGCATCACCTCGGAGGCGCGCCGGCTGCGCGACATCCAGCCGCGCGTCGGGCTCGGCGGCGCGCACGAGGTCCGGCCGCAGGCCGACAAGGCGGCGCGCGGCGGCGTCCTGCTCACCGCGGAGCTGCTCGACGTCGCGGCGACGCTCGAATCCGCGGGCAACCTCCGCGGCACGATCCGCCGCGTCGCCGACGAGCTGCCGATGCTGGCCGGCATCGCGGACGGCATCGAGCCGCTGCCGGAGCTGGTCGCTGAGATCAACCGCAGCATCGACCAGCGCGGCGAGGTCACCGACGCCGCGAGCCCCGCCCTCGCCTCGCTCCGGCGCAACGTCCGCGTCTCGCACGACCGGCTGAACGACCGGCTGCAGTCGCTCCTCAACTCGCCGCAGTACCGCGACGCGATACAAGAGCCGATCATCACGCAGCGCGACGGCCGCTACGTCATCCCGGTGAAGGCCGAGCAGCGCGGCCAGCTGCGCGGCATCGTCCACGACGTGTCGTCGAGCGGCGCGACCGTGTTCCTGGAACCGCTCGCGCTCGTCGAGCTGGGGAACACCTGGCGCGAGCTGCAGCTCGAGGAGGAGCGCGAGGTGGAGCGCGTCCTGCGCGAGCTGAGCGGCCTCGCCGGCGCATCCGCCGACGGCATCATCGACAGCGTCGCCGCGCTCGCCGAGCTCGACCTCGCGCTCGCGAAAGCTCGCCTCGGCGACGACATGCAGTCGCCGGAGCTGCCGCACGAAGGCGCCGAACAAGCGTGGATCGTCGAGCCCGGCGGCCAGCTTCACCTGCTCAACGCGCGGCACCCCGGCCTGCTCCTTCGAAAGACCTCCACACCGGCGCTTGAACAGCCGTCGGAGCCGCGCGCCGAGGTCGTGCCGATCACGGTCACCGTCGGCGGCGAGTACACCGCGCTGCTGGTGACCGGCCCGAACACCGGCGGCAAGACCGTCGCGCTGAAGACG
>JBBDNH010000123.1:0-5325 GCA_040877745.1 Dehalococcoidia bacterium | reverse complement strand
GACGCCTTCCAGCCTCTCGATGAGTTCCTGAACCGCATGGGCGGCATGATCGACTCGATCATGGCCCAGCCAACGCAGCACGGCATCGAGTCTGTACGCATCCCGGGTGAGGTCGAGCAGCGGCTGGCGGAAGAGCGCCGCGCCGCGGGCATGATCCCCCTCCATCCGGCGATCGTCGAGGGCTACCACCGGGCCGCCGAAGAGCTGGGCGTCGCGTGCGATCTCGTGGAGACACCCATTGGCTGAGCCACTCACGTCCGACGAGCTGGAGGCGCTCCGGCGCATCACGACGCCAACCATCGCCAATGCGATCGAGACGTTCGACGTGCGGCCGCGCTCCGAGGGCTTCATGGACAGCACCGTGCGCTGCATCTTCCCGGAGCTGGGCGCGATGGCCGGCTACGCCGTGACGGCGAAGATCGCCGCGCGCGAGCGCACGGACGCCGCACGGCCGGCCTCGGAGCTGTGGGATGCGCTGGAGCAGGTCCCGGAGCCGCGCATCGTCGTCATCGAGGACCTCGACTACCCGGAGCCGATCGGGTCGTTCTGGGGCGAGGTGAACGGCAGCATCTACAAGGGCCTCGGCTGTGCGGGCACCGTCACAAACGGCGGCGTGCGAGACCTGCCGGAGGTGCGCGCGACGGGATTCCATTTCTTCGCGTCGTGCATTCTCGTGTCGCACGCGTACGTGCACGTTGTGGAGGCCGGCGGGCCGGTGAGCGTCGGCGGGCTGACCGTGCGCACGGGCGACTTGCTGCACGGCGACGAACACGGCGTCACGTCGATACCCATCGAGCTGGCGCGCGAGCTGCCGAAGGCCGCGGCGGAGGTCGAGAAGCGCGAGCGCGTCATCATCGAGTACGCGCGATCGGCGGACGTGAACGCGGAGGGACTGCGCAAGCGGTTCCAGGGGCACTAAGCCGTGCGAGAGAACACCGTTAAGCGAGCTTGGCGCGAGGGCAAGGTCACCTACGGGGCCTGGCTCTCCATCCCCAGCTCCTTCTCGGCCGAGGTGATGGCCCACCAGAGCTTCGATTGGCTGTGCATCGACACGCAGCACGGCGTGATCGACTACCAGATGGCCGTCACGATGCTCCAGGCGATCGCGACGACCGACACGATCCCCTTCGTTCGCGTGCCGTGGAACGAGCCGGGCATCATCGGCAAGATGCTCGACGCCGGCGCGTACGGCGTGATCATCCCGCTCGTGAACACTCGCGCGGAAGCCGAGGCCGCCGTGCGCGCCTGCCGCTACGCGCCCATCGGCGGCCGCAGCTACGGCCCAACGCGCGTCTCCTACTACGCGGGGCCGGACTACGGCCGCCACGCGAACGAAGAGATCGCCTGCATTCCGATGATCGAGACGGCGACGGCCCTGGAGAACCTAGACGATATCCTCTCCGTTCCCGGCATCGACGCGGTGTACGTCGGCCCGGCGGACCTGAGCCTCACGCTCGGCCTACCGCCCGCGATGGACCACGACGATAAGTCGTTCCAGGACGCGCGCCTGCGCATCGCAGCGGCGTGCCACGAGCACGGCGTCACGCCGGGCATCCACGCGAGCGCCGCGCTCGCGCCCAAGCACGTGGAAGCGGGCTACCGGATGATCACGGTGTCGTCGGACCTGGGGTCGATGGCCGGTGGCGCCTCGGCCGACCTACGCTCGCTCCGCGAGGGCGGCACTTCGGGCCAGCCTGTCTATCGCTGACGCTCTAGCGCCTCCGGATTGACCACGCAAGGCGGTCGCTCGCCGCGCAGCGCCGCGAGCAGATTGTCGATCGCGAGGTCGAGCATCGCGCGGCGCGTCTCGCGCGTCGCCGAGCCGACGTGCGGCAGCACGATGACGTTCGGCAGCTGAAGGATCGGCTCGTCCGCGGCCGGCGGTTCGCGCTCCAGCACGTCGAGCGCCGCGCCCGCAATCCGGCCCTCTTCGAGCGCTTCCACCAGCGCGGCCTGGTCGACGACCGGCCCGCGCGCGGTGTTGATCAGATAGGCCTCGGGACGCATGAGCGCCAGCTCGCGCGCGCCGACCATCGCGCGCGTCTCCGGCGTCAGGTTGACATGCAGGCTGACGAAGTCGGACTCGCGCAGCAGGTCGTCGAGCTCTCGATAGACGCAGAACGAGGCATCGTCGGGCGGCTCGCGTACCTCGTCGTGGAAGCAGACGCTCATGCCGAACGGTCGCGCCCGCGTCGCAACAGCGCGCCCGATGCGACCGAGCCCGATGATGCCCAGCGTCTTCCCGGCGAGGTCCGAGCCCAGCTCCAGCCCCGGGCCCTTCCCCCAGCGGCCTTCGCGCACGAACCGCTCGGACTCCGGCAGCCGGCGCGCGAGCGACAGGATCAGCGCCATGGTGAGGTCGGCGACGGCGCCGCTCAGGACGCCGGGCGTGTTGCAGACGAGGATGCCGCGCTCGGTCGCGGCGGCGAGGTCGACGTTGTCGAAGCCGACGCCAAAGTTCGAGACGACGCGCAGCTTGGGCGCCGCGGCGAGCACGTCCGCATCGACCGGCAGCTGCGCGCTCCCGAGCAGGCCTTCGGCGCCGGCCAGCGCGGCGATCAGCTCAGCCTTTGAAGGCAAGCCCTTGCCCTCGAAGCGGGACACGTCGCATTCGTTCGCGATGCGGGCGAGCGCATCCTCGGCGATGCGCAACGCGAGGTACGCGCGCGGTTGGGTGGCCATTACCGGCCCATGCTACACAACGCTCATGGCCGGCGGCCAGCCGCTGGCCCGCCAGCGACCGGCTGGGTAGCATGGCTGGTGATGACAGAGTCGCCGGAGCAGGAGCGCCGCGTGCCGCCATACGTCGCATTGGTGCGCATCGGCGCGGTCGTGGGTATGTCGATCGCGGCGGCGTTCGGGATCTTCTTCCTGGTAGGTGGATTTTGGGTGGCAGGCCTGATCGGCCTTGTCTGCGCGCTCCCGTTCTTCGTCGTGATGCGCCTCGTCGAGCGCTTAGCGGAACCGCCGGCCGCGCCTCCCGCCTCGTAGCGGCTACTGCTCCTGGATGTCGATCGACTCGATCTGGGTGCCCTGGACGAGCTGCTCAGCGACGTCGAGGCCGGACACCACGGTGGCGAACGGCGCGTAGCCGCCGAAATCCTGCGAGCCCGAGAGCGCGATGAAGAACTGGCTGCCGTTCGCCATGCTGAGCGAGCCTTCGCCGACCTCGCCGGTCCCGTCCGGCGCCAGCTCGTAGCCCGGACCGCCGTCGCCGCGGCAGGCTGAGGCGGCGGCGTCCGCCTTGCAGGCGGGGTCGCCGGCCTGCGCCGCGAAGCCAGCGCTCACCTGATGGAACGTCAGGCCGTCGTAGAAGCCGTCCTCGGCCAGGAACACGAAGTTGTTCACGGTCGCGGGCGCTTGGTCATCCAGCAGCTCGACCTCGATGTCGCCGAGCGGCGTCCGGATTGTCGCGAGATAGCTCCTGGCGGTATCGATGGTCATCGGCGGTGGGGACGAGTACTGGCGCACCTCGACGGGGTCGTTGACCGACGTCGGTTCCGCGGTTGCGTTGTCGTCCGGCACAACGAAGTTATCTGCGGTGGGCGTGCCCTGGAACAAGTTGCCCGCGAAGATCGCGTAACCGCCGCCGACGCCGAGCGCGAGCGCCATGCCAATGAAGATCGCCCGGATCATCAGGGCCGAGCCGAGGAAGCCAAGGATGCCGGTCGGCTTCACGTCGCCCGCGTACGCGCTGCCGGCCTGGTACTTCCTGCGTCTGCGCTTCTGCTGTTGCTTCGCCATCGTGTCTTACTCGACTATAACAAGGAGCGTTGAACAGGGAAAGGAACGCCGCTCACAGTTCCCAACGCGGGACCGGGGCAGCCTTTACACCTTCGGCGGTGGGACGTAGTGGTACCCCCGACAGGACTCGAACCTGTGCTTCCGGCTTCGGAGGCCGGCGCTCTATCCACTGAGCTACGGGGGCGCTGGAGCGATCTTAGCGGGCGCGGCCGAATGCGAGCAAGGAACCCGTCCGAAGTTGACACTCCACGCGGGCGCTCACCATACTGAACGGAAGCTGCCATGAGCGAACGCACAGCGAAGGCCACGCGCACCGAGCGCTACGACCCTGCAGCGATCGAGCCGAAGTGGCGCGAGCGCTGGGAGTCGAGCGGCATCTACGAGACCGACGTCCGGGGCGCCAAGCGGCCGTTCTACAACCTGATGATGTTCCCCTACCCGTCCGCGGAGGGACTGCACATCGGGAACGTCTTCGCGTTCACCGGAGCCGACATCCATGGCCGCTTCCAGCAGATGCGCGGCAACGACGTCTTCGAGCCGTTCGGCTACGACGCGTTCGGCATCCACAGCGAGAACTTCGCCCTGAAACAGAACATCCATCCCATGACGCTGATCCCGAACAACGTGAGGCGCTTCCGAGAACAGATCAAGCAGATGGGCATGCGCATCTGTTGGAGTCGCGAGGTCGACACGACCGACCCGGCGTTCTATCGCTGGACACAGTGGATCTTCGTGCAGCTGTTCAAGCACGGCCTGGCAGAGAAACGCATGGCGCCCGTTAACTGGTGTCCCTCCTGCCTGACCGTGCTCGCCGACGAGCAGGTGATCGCCGGCAAGTGTGAACGCTGCGGTACTGAGATCACGCACAAGGACCTCCAGCAGTGGTTCTTCAAGATCACGAACTACGCCGAGCGCCTGCTGAAGAACCTCGACTGGATCGATTGGTCCGACGTGATCAAGACCGCGCAGCGCAACTGGATCGGCCGCAGCGAGGGCCTCGAGACGTCGTTCCCCATCGAGGGCGCCGATCAGTCGCTCAGCTTCTTCACGACGCGGCCGGACACGATCTTCGGCGTGACGTTCATGGTGCTCGCGCCGGAACACCCGCTCGTACGCCAGATCACCACCGACGCCCAGCGCGAGGCCGTCGAGCGGTACGTCACGCAAGCGTCGCACAAGACGGCCGTCGACCGGCAGGCGATGGAGCGCAGCGGCGTCTTCACCGGCGCCTACGCGACGAACCCCCTTTCCGGCGAACGCGTGCCGGTCTGGGTCGCCGACTACGTCCTGATGACCTACGGCACAGGCGCGATCATGGCCGTGCCGGCCCACGACGAGCGCGACTTCGATTTCGCGCGCAAGTACGACCTACCCGTGAAGGTCGTCGTCGCACCGCCGGACTGGCCGGGCCGCGAGCTGAGCGAAGCGTACCTCGGCGACGGCAAGCTCGTGCAGTCGGGCGAGTTCGACGGCATGGCGAGCAAGGCTGCCATCGACGCGATCATCGCGAAGCTGGAGCGCGAAGACGCAGGCAAGCGCCAGGTGACCTACCGGCTACGCGACTGGCTCATCTCGCGCCAG
>JBBDNH010000122.1:0-1055 GCA_040877745.1 Dehalococcoidia bacterium | reverse complement strand
CGTAGGCCTGGTTCACCAGCAGCTTGGTCATCACGAGCTGGTTCGCCGGCGTCGTAGCGAGCTTCTGCGCGAACGCCTCGACCTCGTCCGCCAGCCGGTCGGCCGGCACCGCTCGCGAGGCGAGACCCAGGCGCACGGCCTCGCGCCCGTCGAGCGCTTCCCCAGTGAGCATGAGCCGCTTGGCGTGCTCCAGGCCGAGCCGGTAGACCCACATGCAGGTCGTCGGGGTACCCCAGACGCGCGACGGCGGGTAGCCGATACGGGCGTCTTCGGCCATGAAGATCAGGTCGGAGCAGAGCGCCATGTCGGTGCCGCCGCCGACGCACCAGCCGTGCACCTGTGCGATGACGGGCTTGCGCGACTCCCAGAGGCTCATGAACGCTCGCACGTTCTGCGACATGCCCCGGAAGTCGACGACCGGGTCCCAGCCGCCCGTGCGCTCCTGCGCCGCGACCTCGGCCTGGGGCGCGCCCTGAAGGTCGTAGCCGGCGCAGAACGCGCGACCGGCGCCGCGAAGCACGATCACGCGCACATCCGAGTCTCGGTTCGCCTCAGTGACCGACTCCTCCAGCGCGGCCGTCAACCTGCGGTCGATGGCGTTGAGGCGCTCCGGGCGGTTCAGCGTGATGTACGCCAGGGCGCCTCGCGTCGTGTAGTCGACAGGGGTGTCAGGCATGTCATTGCTCCTAACGCTTGCTCATTCTGATGCTGGGCCTGTATGATTATGACATCAAACAGTCTATGTGCGTCCTCCACGTCCGGCTTTATCCCACCGCCACATTGAGCTTCGCACAACATGAGGAGCAAGACTCCTCTGATGAAAGGCATCCTCTTGGTACGCATGCATGACTTCCCGCTCCTGTCTTCCTCGCTGAAGGCGCTGGACGCGATGAAGAACCACACCCCCACTCCGATCCAGGAACAATCGATCCCCCCGCTACTCGAAGGCCGCGACGTGATCGGCCAGGCCTACACTGGCTCCGGCAAGACGCTCGCCTTCGGCCTGCCGCTCGTCGAGCGCATCGACCCGAACGACCAGAGCCTGCAAGCGTAGG
>JBBDNH010000121.1:0-5406 GCA_040877745.1 Dehalococcoidia bacterium | reverse complement strand
CGGTCTCGTCGTCGAGCCGGGTGACGCCTCCGGCTTCGCGAACGCCATCCTGCGCTTGCTGGACGACGACGCGCTCTACCAGAGCGCGCGCTGCAACATGCCCGCAGTGAAAGCTGACCTGAGCTGGGAGCGCGTGCTCGAGCCGCTCGTGGAACGCTGCCGGAGCGGGCGCGGCATCGCCGCCCCGAAGCGCGCGCGGCTCGTTCCGCTGCTCCGGCGCACGGGCGCGTACCTGCTCGCGCACAGCTGGCAGCAGGCGGTCACCAGGGAGCGCACATGAAGGTCCTCGTCTACGCGCGCGGCGCCGTGGGCAAGAACATGGGCAGCACCGGCGTGCGCGCCTACCACACCGCGCGCGTCCTGGCGGAGCAGCTCCCCGAAGCCAGCGTGACGCTCGCCGTGCCGAACGAGCCCGACATCCCCTCGCCGCACCCGCGGCTGCGCATGGTGCGCTATCGCAACCCGCTGCACGGCCTGTACGAGATGCTGCGCCACGACGTGATCATCTCCCGCAACTTCTCGCCGCTCGCGCTCGTCGTCTTCTTCCGCAAGCGGCTCGCGCTCGACTTCTACAGCGCGCTGCTCGTCGAGTGGCTCGCCTTCGCGATGCGCATCCGGCGCCCGGGGCGGCGCCTGCTCTGGGCGACGGCCAACCGCTACTACGTCGAGTACCAGCTTACGCTCGCCGACTACGTGATCTGCTCGAACGAGCGCCAGCGCGACATCTGGGTCGGCTCGCTCAGCACGCTCGGCCTGATCACCCCCCAGGTCTACGACGAAGACCGCTCGCTCGAGGGGTTCGTCGGGGTCGTCCCGTACGGCGTCCAGGCCGGCCGGCCGGAGCCCGGCTGCCGCGTGCTCAAGGGAGTCGTGCCCGGCATTCGCGAGACCGACAAGGTGCTGATCTGGAACGGCAGCATCATGGAGTGGTTCGACGCCAACACCGTGATCCGCGCCATGGCCGAGGTCGCCAAGGTGCGCGACGACGTGAAGCTGTTCTTTCTGGGCACGGAGCATCCAGACTACGTCACCGGCATGCTCTTCGGGCCGCCGCAGGACGCCCTCCAGCTGAGCCAGGAGCTGGGCCTGTACGAGCGTTCGGTCTTCTTCAACGTCGGCTGGGTCCCGTACCACGAGATCGGCGCCTACCTCGCCGAGTCTCACATCGGCGTCTGCGCCGCCAGCGACACGCTGGAGGCGCGCTACGCCTTCCGCACGCGCTACGTCGACCTGTTTTGGGCGGAGCTGCCCATCGTTTGCACGCGCGGCGACGTCCTCGCGGAGCGCATCGAGAGCGAGCCTCTCGGCGTGGCGGTCGCCGCGGGCGACGTCCGGGCGTTCGCGGACGGCATCCTGAAGCTGCTGGAGGATGAGGACTACTACGAGCGCTGCCGGCGGAACATGGCCGCCGTCAAGGAAGAGCTGAGCTGGGAGCGCGTGCTCCAGCCGCTCGTCGACTTCTGCCGCAGCAGCGAGAGCCACGCGGCCTCGAAGCGCCAGCGCTTCCTGCCGCTGATGTGGCGCACGGCGAAGTACCTGGTCACGTACGGCTGGCAGAGAATGGGGAAGGACTAGCGTGAAGATCCTCGTCATCAGCCGGGGCGTCGTCGGCCGGGACATGGCCAGCCCCGGCGTGCGCTCGTACCACACCGCGCGCGTGCTGGCGGAGCAGATCCCCGAAGCGCAGGTCACGCTCGCCGCGCCCAACCAGCCCGATATTCCGTCGCCGCACCCGCGCCTGCGGCTCGTCGCGTCCGGGAACGCGATCAACAGCCTGCGGCAGATGATGGCTCACGACGTGATCATCAGCCGCAACTTCCCGCCGCAGGTGCTCGCGATGTTCTTCCAGAAGCGGCTCGCGCTCGACTTCTTTACGCCGTTCTTCATCGAGTGGATGGAGCTCTCGAAGCGCATCGAGAACCGGGGCCAGCGCAACCTCTGGATGGCGTCCAACCGCCACTACAGCAGCGTGCAGCTCACGCTCGCGGACTACGTCTTCTGCTCCAACGAGCGCCAGCGCGACCTCTGGGTCGGCGCGCTCGCCGCGCTCGGCCTCGTCCCGCCCGACGTCTACGACCGCGACCGCAACCTCAGCCATCTGGTCGGCGTCATCCCGTACGGCGTGCAGGGCGGCCGTCCGGAGCACAAGAAGCAGGTGCTCAAGGGCGTCGTGCCCGGCATCAAGGAGACCGACAAGGTCGTGATCTGGAACGGCCTTCTCGTCGAGTGGTTCGACGCGAACACGGTCATCCGCGCGATGGCCGAGGTCGCCAAGACGCGCGACGACGTGAAGCTGTTCTTCCTCGGCACGAACCACCCCGACTACGTCACCAGCGTCGAAGCGCCGCCCGTCGTCTCCGCGATGAACCTGGCCAAGGAGCTCGGCGTCTACGAGCGCTCGGTGTTCTTCAACGTCGGTTGGGTGCCCTACTCGGAGATCGGCGACTACCTGGCCGAGTCCGACATCGGCGTCTGCGCCGCAAACGATAACCTGGAGGCGCGCTACTCGTTCCGCACGCGCTTCGTCGACCTCTTTTGGGCGGAGCTGCCCATCGTCTGCTCGCGCGGCGACGTGCTCGCCGACCGCGTCGAGAGCGAGCCGCTCGGCGTCGCGGTGGACGCCGGCGACGCGCACGGCTTCGCTCAGGGAATCCTGAAGCTGGTGGAAGACCAGGACTTCTACGGCCGCTGTCGCTGGAACATGGTGAGCGTGAAGGAGGAGCTGAGCTGGGAGAACGTGCTGCGGCCGCTCGTCGAGTTCTGCCGCAGCGGCGAGAGCTACGCGGCGCCCAAGCACCGCCGCTTCCTGCCGCTCATCCGCCGCACCCTCGCCTACCTGATCGAGAAGTCGATCGCCCGCGCCACGCTCTAGTCTCGAGGCTCGAGGTTCGAGGCTCGAGGTTCGAACGCGGCCCCGCGTACAATGGCCGCATGACGGACCCGCGCATCCACGGCCTCTACGTGATCGTCGACCCGGACGCCTGCGCCGGACGTTCGGCTGTGGACGTCGCCCGGCTCGCGCTCGAGGGCGGCGCTTCGATGCTCCAGTGGCGCGACAAGGGCCGCCAAGGTGGGCGCGAGAAGGGCGACCAGCTTCCGGACGCGCTCGCTATACGTAAGCTGTGTTCGCAGCACGGAGCGCTGTTCATCGTGAACGACCACGTCGACCTGGCGCTCGTCGTGCGCGCGGACGGCGTCCACCTCGGGCAGCACGACCTGCCGGTCGCCGCCGCGCGCGCGCTCGTGCCGCCGGAGTTCATCATCGGCGCGTCGACGAACAACGTGGACGAAGCCAGGCGCGCGCAGGCCGCCGGCGCGTCGTACGTCGCCGTCGGCGCGATCTTCGGTACGGCGTCGAAGGAACCGGAGCGCACGCGCGCCGCGAGCCCGGAGCGCCTTCGTGAAGTGCGTGCGGCCATCGACCTGCCGCTCGTCGCCATCGGCGGCATCAACGCCTCGAACATCGGCGAGGTGCTCGCCGCCGGCGCGGACGCGGTGGCGGTGATCAGCGCCGTCTGCGGCGCGGACGACCCGCGCGCGGCGGCGCGGGAGCTCGCCGCCGCGTTCGAACGCTAGCCGAACCGTCCGGGGTCGAACGGCGCCAGCGCCTCGTTCGCGCCGCCGCCGGCGATCGACTGCGCGATCAGCTCGCCGGTGATCGGCGCCAGCAGGATGCCGTTGCGGAAGTGGCCTGTCGCCACGGTGACGTTCTGCCAGCCCGGCAGCGCGCCCAGCATCGGCAGGCCGTCCGGCGAGCCCGGCCGCAGCCCGAACCACGAGAAGTGCTCGCGCGCGTGCCGGAGCTGCGGTACCAGCTCGAACGCGGCGCGGCGCACCTGCGCCAGCCCGCGTTTCGTCGTGCGGAAGCGAAACCCCACGTCCTCCACGGTCGCGCCCGCGAAGACGAGGCCGTTCGCGCGCGGCACGAGGTAGCCGTTCGGGCCCCAGACAGTCTGTGAGATGGGCGTCATCATGCGCCCCAGCGCCAGCATCTGGCCGCGCACAGGCCGCACCGGCAGGTCGACCCCGAGCTTCCTCGCGAGCGGCCGCGACCACGAGCCCGCGGCCAGCACGAGCCGCTCGCAGGCGAACTCGCCCTGCGGCGTACGCACGGCCGTGACGCGATCGCCTTGCCTGCGAAAGCCGGACAGAGGCGCGCCCTCGACGATGCGCGCGCCGAGCTTCTTCGCGGCGCGTGACAGCGCCAGCGTGAAGAGCTGGTTGCTCACCTGGCCCTCGTCCGGCGACAGCAGTCCGCCAACGACCTTCGGGCTGAGCCGCGGCTCGGCTTCGAGCAGCGTCTGCTGGTCGAGCTCGACCAGCTCCATGCCGAGGTC
Organism: Dehalococcoidia bacterium; assembly: GCA_040877745.1. Lineage (GTDB taxonomy): Bacteria > Chloroflexota > Dehalococcoidia > DSTF01 > RBG-16-68-14 > JBBDNH01. The sequence continues at coordinate 1,069 of JBBDNH010000121.1, read as the reverse complement.
GCGCGCGTAGGCCACGCCCTTGCGCAGCTCCGCGAGCTCGCCTGCCTCGAACGCGACGCGCAGCACGCCGTTCAGCTCGAACTCCACGTCGATGCCCGGTACATCCTCGCGCAGGCGCTCGACCCACTGCGGGTAGAGCCGCAGGCTGGCGAGGCCGAGGTGCACGAGCGCGTCGGGCCGGCGGAACTCGGCGAGCGGCGCCAGTATGCCCGCTGCTGCGTTCGTCGCGGCCATGCCCAGACGCCGGCTGTCGAGCAGCAGACACGAGACGCCGCGCCGCGATAGCTCGTACGCGATCGCGCAGCCGATGATCCCGGCCCCGACGATGACGACGTCAGCGCCGCGGGCCGTCGAGCTTCGAGCCTCGAGCTTCGAGCCCCGAACATCGAGACTCCCGCCGCCCACCATGCGCACGATCTCGACCTGGTCGCCGTCGCGCACTATCGTCGCAGCGTGCTCGTTCTTTGGCACCACCTCGCCATTCAGCGCGACCGCGATACGCCGCTGGTCGACATCGAGCGCGCGGAGCAAGTCGGGCAGCGACATCTCAGCGTCCACTTTGCGCGGCTTGCCGTTGACGATCAGCGAGATCAAGGCGCGTCAGCCCTTATACGCGGCGTCGAGCGCGCAGCGGAGGCCTTGCGCAGCCTCTCGCGGGTCATCGGCGTCCATGATCGCGCCGATCACCGCGACGCCGTCCGCGCCAGCTTCGATCACCAGCGCGACGTTCTCCGCCGTGATCCCGCCAACGCCGATCACCGGCACTCCTACCGCCTCGGCCACCGCGCGCACGAGCTCGACGCCGCCTGGCATTTGTCCTGGCTTCGACGTCGTCTCGTAGACCGCACCGACCTCGACGAAATCGACGCCCTCGGCCTCGGCGCGCCGTGCGGCTTCGACGCTGTGCACGGAGCGTCCGACGATGCATGCGTCGCCGGTCATCGCGCGCACCTTCTCGCCCGGCTGGCTGCGCTCGGGCAGGTGCACGCCGTCCGCGCCCGCCGCGAGCGCGACGTCGGCGCGCTCGTTCACGAGCAGCAGGCCTCGCCCGCGCACGACGGCGTGCACG
>JBBDNH010000120.1:0-5426 GCA_040877745.1 Dehalococcoidia bacterium | reverse complement strand
TGACGCCGGCCTCGTAGCCACCCTCGTCGTAGGCGGCCGCCGGCACGACGTAGCCGACGTAGTGGTTCGCGTAGCAGGCGACCGGCAGCCGGCGAACGCCCGCCTGCTCTCGGATCTCAGCGACGGTCTCGACGAAGAACTCGCCCGGCAGTCCGAGGAGCGCGACGTCCGGGCTGAACGCCACGGCCATCACCTCGGGGTGGAGCGCGCGACCTTCGTCGCTGCGCATGCGCTCCGCGACCTGACGCTCGGTGCGCAGGCGCGTGAGCTGCGCCATGACGTGCCGGTGGTCCTCCTGGCCGCTCGCGGCCGTGGCGCGCGCTTCGAGCTCCGCGAGCGTGGCTTTGTACTCCTCCGCGGTCTGGAACGACTTCACGGGCACATCGACGTTCTTGCTGGCGACGCGCAGCCGGACGTTGTCGACCAGCTCGCCGGCGGTGACGGGCAGCTCCAGGTGCTCGTCCCAGCGGATGTTGTGCGCGCGCTGGCCCGGCCCGAGCGGCCGAAGCTCGCCGACGAGTCTCGCGGCGGCGGCGCCCACGACTGTGCCGACGCGCGCGACCTCCGCGAAGTCCTGCTTGATCCAAGCCGGATTGACGTTACCGCAGGCGCCGTTGAAGAAGACCCCGCCGAGGCCGGGGAAGAGCTGCTCGACGGTGCGCACGGCGACGCCCACGTAGTCGGCGGAGACGAGGTAGTTCGTGTGGTAGAGGACGGTGGGATGGCAGGAGAAGTTGATCGCGGCGGCGATGGGCGGCTGGAGCGGGTCGGGGTCGTCCAGCAGCAGGACGAACAGGTTCGTATCGACCGGCCAGTCCGGGTGGCGGCGGTTCTGCGCGACCGAGTCGACGGTGGTCTGGCCGGCCTTGAGCACGGCGGGCCGCCGACGGCGGTGCGCCGCCTCGATCGCGCCGGCGATGTGGCGCGCGGTGACGTCGAGGAGCGCGTCGTCGACATCGCGACGGAGGCCCGCCGGGCCGGCGTGCGTGTGCGTCGCGGCTACGAGGATGTGCGCGGCCGGGATGCCCGTGGCCTGCGACGCGCGGTCGCGCGCCTCCGCGACAAGACGGCGGTCGACGCCGACGAGGTCGCAGGCGACGAGCGCGACGGCCGTATCGCCGTCGTCGATGACGAGCGCGCGCGCGTGGAGGTCGTCGTGAACGCCCTCGGCGCCGTGGTCGCGCGCGGAGTACCCGTCGAGGCGCGTGCCCACGGGCGGCGTGATGACGGCGGCAGCGGAGCCGGCGGTGAGGGTCATGGCAGGGCAGAGCTTCTCCTAGGCTTAGGGACGTATATCCAGCCTTCTCTCGCAACAATGTCGTCGCGGCGTGGCGAAAGCGCCTCGGGACCGAGTGTGTCGCCCTGGAGGTACAGGTGCGCCGCCCACGCGCAGATAACCGCATCCAGAGCGTCGTGGCTCTCAACACACCTGCCGGCGAGGTCAGTAGGTATGTCAAGGCCGAGGGACTTGAGCTCGGCGAGGATCTGCCTGCGATCTGGAGCCTCCCTCTTGTAACGTCCAGGCGTGATCCCGAGGGCGATTAGCGTCGCGGCAGGATAGACCTCAATGACTGTGGTGCTGCGACCGTTCTGCCAGAATGGAGGGATGTCGCAATCGCGGAACTTGAGAAGCAGACTGACGGCGCGATGCGCGACGACGCCGAGCTTGTCCGTGGACACGGACAGCGGCCACTTCCCAAGTGTGTCGTGGATGAACTTATCAGTCTCGCGGAAGCGGAACTCGAGCCTTGTGACTTCGCGCGGGGTTCGGCCTTCGTGGTATGTAGCGACGAACGAGGCGAATTCGTAGGGCCATCCGAATGGCGCGTCGATCGCGATGATGCGGTGGGCGGCCCGGCTGCTGGCAACCAGCTGTTCGTCCGAAACAGGGTTCTGCAGCTCCGTGATTCGAAGCCGACCGTCGTCGGCGACACTGCCCATTGCTGCAAAAGTCCGTTCAGGCTTGGCTGCGAGGTCAACGCCCAAGAGTAGATCCATCGCCATCTCGCCTCAGTCTCGTGCCCGGGAGACACCCTGCGATTGGTAACGGTAGCATGCGGGTTGCGTGCGCTGCGAGCCTGCCGACTGGCGTGGCGGCCTCCATCCGGTGGGGTACTCAACGGTCATGGTCCCCGCCCTCCCGGAACGCGGTCGTGACCTTCTCAATCGCGGCGGCGATGTCGTCCACGTCTTCGCCCGTGCCGAGGAACATCTGGTGGTTCAGCCAGACGCTCTGCTTGGCCGCGAGCTCGGCGTTGGGGCAGTGGACTTCCGAGTAGTCGACGTCGAGGCCGGTGTCGCGCCAGGCGAAGAGCTTGTCCTTGTAGACGGGCGAGTAGAACTCGCCGTGGCAAGGAACGCCCTCGTGCCACATCGCGGCGACGAACTTGTTGCGAGAGACGTCGCCGCAGAGCTCGCGGTGGTAGCGGAAGTAGAAGCCGTAGCCGGACGGCTGGGTGATGCGCTCGTCCTGCTTCAGCGTCGAGACGCCGTCGATTCGCTCCAGGCGCTCGGTGAGGCGACGCTTGTGCTCTTCGCGGAGGCGGGTCTGCTCGGGGAGGCGCTGGAGCTGGACCTCGAGGACGGCGGCCTGGAACTCGGTCATGCGGTAGTTCCAGCCGAACTCGCCCTGGGACGTCGCGGGCTGGTCCTTGGGCCGCAGGCGGCCGCAGTCGACGTAGGAGTGGCAGCGGCGTGCGAGCTCTTCGTCGCTCGTGATGATGCAGCCGCCCTCGCCGGCGGTCATGAGCTTGGTGTTCTGGAAGCTGAACGCGCCCAGGTCCCCGATCGAGCCGGCGCCCTTGTCGCGCCAGAAGCCGCCGTGCATATGCGCGCAGTCCTCGACGACGCGGACGTCGTGGCGGCGCGCGACGTCCATGACGGCGTCCATGTCGGCCATACGCGAGCCGAGATGAACGGGGAGGATGGCGCGCGTGCGTTCCGTGATCGCCTGCTCGGCTGCCTTCGGGTCGAGGCACCAGGTGTCGGGATCGACGTCGACGAAGACGGGGACGGCGCCCATGTACATCGGCGCGCCGGCGGTCGCGACGAAGGTGAGCGCCGGGATGATCACCTCGTCGCCCGGGCCGACGCCCGCCGCCTTGAGCGCGACCTCGATGGCTGTGGTGCCGCTGGCGGTGCAGCAGCCGAAGGCGGCGGTCTGGTAGCTCGCGAAGGCCTCAGCAAAGCGAGCGGCGTGCTCGTTCGGGGAGGGGAACCCGCCCCAGTTGCCGCTCTCCACGACCTCGCGCAGAGCCTCGACCTCGCGCTCGTCGTGGACGGGCCAGGCCGGGAATGGCTTGCTGCGCAGCGGCGTGCCGCCGTCGACGGCGAGTGTGGTGGGCATCGTCCCCGTCATACTACGGCTGGCGCCGCCGGCGCAAGCGCGGGTATCCACGGGAGTGCTGCGTGTGTAATACTACACCCCATCCCCGGCTGGCCCGTCCGGCCGGAACCAACGATAGCGGCGCTCCCTGTCCTCCACCAGCCCACGCCGGGCCGATGCCGGGCGGGTTTTGTTGCGCCGGCGACCGAAAGATGTGGGACGATGGCTCAGCGTGAGATCGAGCTGATTCTGCTCCGCGCCACGGCGCGCGCGCTCGCGATACCGATCTGGCTCATGGGCCTGGACGGCCGGTTGCTCTATTACAACGAGGCTGCCGAGCGGATCCTCGGGAAGCGCTTCGACGAGGTGGGCGACGTTCTGGGCGAGGAGCTGGCGACGCTGTTCCAGGCGACGGCCCCGGACGGGTCCGCGATCTCAGCAGAGGAGCTGCCGATCAACATTGCACTGCAGAAGCAGCGGCCGGCCCACCTGCCGATGCGCATCTGCGGCATGGACGGCGTCTGGCGGCGGATCGAGGTGACCTCGTTTCCCGTGGAGGGCGCCGGCGGGCGGCATCTGGGCGCCGTCGCGATCTTTTGGGAGGTCGAAACGACGTGAGGGTGACGCTCTGGGGCACGCGCGGCTCGCTGCCGGCAGCGGGGCCGGAGACGGTGGGCTACGGCGGCAACACGGCGTGCGTGGAGGTCCGCGGCGACGACGGCTCGGTGCTCGTGCTCGACGCCGGGACGGGGATCAGGCGCCTGGGCGACGCGCTGGGCGCGGACGTCACGCGCATCGATGTGCTGCTCTCACACCTGCACATGGACCACATCCAGGGACTCGGCTTCTTCGAGCCGCTGTACGAGACCGGGCGGGAGGTGCACATCTGGGGCCCGGCGACGTCGGAGGATAGCCTGCGCGAGCGGCTCGGGCGGTATCTGTCGCCGCCGCTGTTCCCGGTGCGGGTGCGCGACCTGGAATCGCACCCGGAGCTGCACCACGTGGAGATGGGCGCCTTCCGCGTGGGCGACCTGGAAGTGCGCGCAGACCTCGTGTGCCACCCCGGCCCGACGATCGGCTATCGGATCTCCCAGAATGGACACTCGATGGCCTACCTGTCCGACCACGAGCCGGCGCTCGGTAACGGCACGCTGCCGAAGGAGCCGGAGTGGACGTCGGGGTTCGACCTGGCGTCGGGCGTCGATCTGCTGCTGCACGACGCGCAGTACAGCGACGCAGAGTACGTTGAGCACATCGGCTGGGGACACAGCTCGGTCGAGCAGGCGCTGGCCTTCGCGAAGGCTGTGGGCGCGGGCCGGCTAGTCACGTTTCACCACGATCCCACGCACGACGATGCCTGGATCGACGCATACACGAAGCGCGCGGTGGAGGCGGCCGAGCCGTCGTTCGATGTGATCGCCGGCGCGGAGGGCGCAAGCTTCGAGGTCTAACCGCTACTGGTAGATCACCACGGCCGGATTGGGCTCCAGCGCGAGCACATCCTGCTCCGACATCAGGTCCGGGTCGTGGTCGAAGAAGAGCTTGATCGCCGCGTGCGTGGCGTATGAGCGCTCCGCGTACTGCTGGTACTTCACCCGCTTGACGTCCGCCGGGCCGAAGCCGTCCATATCGATAATCAGCTCCACGCTGTCGTAGCGACGGATGGCGTCGCCGTCCGGCACCATGCTGTCGACGAACTGGTGGACGATGAGCAGCTTCGGGGGCAGGCGGTGATCGACGACGAGTCGCTGCAGGGCGGCCTGGGCGAGGTCGATATCGGCGGCGTCCATGCTGCCGAGCGATTGGCCGGGGACGTCCTCGCCACGCATCGCGAACTCCGGATCGAGCGCGAGGTGGACGTTGGGATACTCCAGGTAGCGCGCGACCTTCTCGATCTCCGCCTCCACGGTGCTGTGGCCGATCTGGAGGTCGATAAACAGCAGCATCTCGCGCTCCGCGGCGAGGTCGATGTAGCGCTCGACGGTCTCGTCGTCGACGTACTGGAGATAGAGCCCGTTATCGGTCGGGTGGTACTGCGCGACGCCGTAGACGAGGTGGATCGCAGGGACGACGCCGGTGGCGCCGTTCAGGCTGTCGTACT
>JBBDNH010000119.1:0-5440 GCA_040877745.1 Dehalococcoidia bacterium | reverse complement strand
GCCCAGGCCACCGGCGGGCCGCCGTGGCGCGGCGGGATAAACTCGCCGATCAGGCGACGCCACTCGGCGGAGCGACGCTCGTTGTCGTTCAGCACGCCGCCGTCGTCGAGGAAGACGATCGCAGGCTTCACGTTAGTCGCGCAGGGCGTCGAGGTGGCAGGTGTCGTTCAGGGCGATGAGCTGGATGCGCGGGCGGAAGCTCTCGTCGAAGCCGCCGTCGCGGACGTCGAAGCTGCTCACCGACGTATTGCCGATCGCGAACGGCGCGGGCCGGTTCGGGGGCATCTGCAGCGTCTCGCGGCAGAAGGCGCCGATGACGCCGCCGTGCGTCACCACGGCGACCGTGCCTTCCGTGTGGCGCTCGATGATCTCGTGCAGCACAGCAAGGACGCGCTGCCGGAACTCGGCGTCGTTCTCGAAGCCCGGCACGTCGATCTCCGGACGCGTATCGAGGCGCTGCGGGACGTAGTGCGGGTAGCGCTCCATGATCTCATCGCGCGTGAGGCCGGCCAGCTCGCCCACGTCGCGTTCGATCAGAGCGGGGCGCTCGACGAGGTCGAGGCCGAGGCGCGCTGCGACGACCTCGGCGGTCTGGCGCGCGCGCTGGAGCGGGCTGGTGTAGAGAACGTCGATGGCCTGCTGGGCGAGCCGCTCGGCGAGGAGCGCGCTCTCGCGCAGGCCGCGCTCGCTGAGCGGCACGTCCAGGTGGCCCTGGAGCCGCCGTTCGGCGTTCGCGGAGGACTGAGCGTGGCGGATGAGCAGCAGGCGCATCGGTCTATACTAACGAGGCTGCCCGCGGTGAGAAAGCCATTCGCGAAAGGAGGCGCACATGACCGGCAAGGAGATCTCGGCGGCGTTCCCGTTCGAGTCGAAGTTCGTCGAGGTCGGGGGATCGAGGATGCACTATGTTGAGGAAGGGGAAGGGGACCCGATCCTGTTCCTCCACGGCAACCCGACGTCGTCCTACTTGTGGCGGAACATCATTCCCTACGCGGCCGGCGTAGGCCGGGCGATCGCGCCGGACCTGATCGGCATGGGGAAGTCGGACAAGCCGGACCTCGAGTACCGGTTCGTCGACCACGCGCGCTACGTCGATGGCTTCATCGAGGCGCTGGGTCTGCGCAACATCACGTTCGTGGTCCACGACTGGGGCTCCGCGCTGGGGTTCCACTACGCGCGCCGAAACGAGGCCAACGTGAAGGGCCTGGCGTTCATGGAGGCGATCGTCCGCCCGATGACGTGGGACGACTGGCCGGAGCTGGCGCGCGGCGTCTTCCAGGGCTTCCGGACGCCCGACACCGGCTGGGACATGGTGGCGGTACGCAACATGTTCATCGAGAACGTGCTGCCGGGTTCGGTGGTGCGAACGATGACGGACGAGGAGATGGACCACTACCGCGAGCCGTTCCCGACGCCCGAGAGCCGCAAGCCGGTCTGGCGCTGGCCGAACGAGATCCCGATCGAGGGGGAGCCTGCGGACGTGACCGAGATTGCGGCGCAGTACTGGGCGTGGCTCCAGCAGTCGCAGATGCCGAAGCTGCTCTTTTCGGCCAAGCCGGGCGCGCTGATCCCGGATACGGTCGTGCCGGAGCTACAGCAAGCGCTGCCGAAGCTGACCGTCGTCGACATCGGGCCGGGCGTCCACTACGTGCAGGAGGACAACCCGCACACGATCGGCGAAGAGCTGGCCGCGTGGTACCGGAAGCTGTGAACTCGCGCCGAGGCTAGAGAGCCTCGGCTTCGTCACTCGCCGAAGACGGCTGTTTCAGGCTTGAACGCCGCCCAGGCGAACCAGAAGTGGTCGCCATGCACGACCGCCGTGAGCTGCTCTCCGGCGAGCGGGCCGTCCGTCGCCTTGCCGAGGATGTTCCACATCGAACCGGTCTGATCATCGACGAAGCCATCGTTCGTCGCGTGGAACGTCAGCGACCGGCCGCCGGCGCGCGGTTCGTAGACGGCCGCCGCGCCGACGTCGCGCGCCTCCGAGATCATTGACAGATCGAGCGCGGACGCCGTTCCTGGCTGGTGGAAGACGACGATGTCTGTTCCGGCCACGACGTCGTGAATCACGCGTTCCTCCTCCAGCAGCGTGAACGGGTAGGCGATGGCCTCGCCGCCGAGATCGACGCCCACGACGCGCTCGATGGGGGAGAGCCGGGGATCGAACTCGCCGCGGAAGAGGAAGGGCGAGTCGTTCGAGTCGTAGCCGACGTAGGGGTTGAAGCCATAGCTGATCGCGAAACCGGTGTCGCGGGACAGCACCTGCGCATCCGGATAGGCCGAGCGGAAGTCAGCCCACGAGACCGTGTTCGATGGAACAACATCCAGCAGGGCGCCCGTTAGCTCGCCCACGATGGCCTCGCCGGTGAACTGCTGCCACCACGTCTCGGTCTGGCGGTCGTACATCACCAGGTCGCTGTTGCGGAGCACGCCGGAGACGCCGAACTCGTACAGCACGCCGTCCAGCGTGCGATCGAAAACGATGGCTGAGTTGCAGAGCGGGCAAAACGTCACAGCGACCGGCACGCCTCCGACGACGTCGTTCGCGATCTCGTGGCGCGTCAGGATGCCGAGCGGGTAAGCGCGCGCCTCGCCGTTGATCTCGACGGCGATGACCGGCTCGCGGTCGTCGAAGACATCGACGCCCTCGGCGACGCTGACGAGCGCCGGATTGTCGAGCGAGCGGATGCCGTCCTTGGCCGGGCCGCCCGAGATGAACTCGCCCAGCGGCACCGAATGCCTGCTGAAGTCGGTCGTCCAGTCAGACACGGTCAGGATGCGAGCGTCGAGGTCATCGGAGGCGGACGCGCCCGGTGTCCTGCCGGCGGTGGTGCTCTCGGCCGCCGTGCCACAGGCGACCGCGATGAGCGCGAACAAGGCCATCAGCCCAACCAGGCCGGCGACACGCGAGCTGGCCATCAGCCCTGCGGCACGGCCGCCCGGAGGCGTTGCGCCAGCGCATGTGGATCGGGCACCACGCCCTGCGAGTACACCTTCCCATCGATCGTGACGACGGGCGCGTGCCAGCCGCCGCGACGCAGCGCGTCGAACATGTGGCGAATCCACGGCTTGATCTCAACCTCGATGTCGTCGCGGTCGAGATCGTCCACGACTCGCCGAACGGCGTGGATCGTGAGATCGCACTCCTCGCAGAAGCGGTGTGGGATGGAGAGCGGCCCAATCTGGCGGCCAGAGATGGGATAGATCGTGATCTTGGTCATCTGCAATCAGCATACCTCGGTTCCGCGCGGTGGCGAGGTGAGCGTGATCACCGGCGGCTTGTTCATCTTTCGGCGGCCCCGATAAGCTGAACGTACGGGCGACCGATACTCAGACAGACGTCTATCGCTGGGCCGCCCGGCAGGAAGGACCGCAGATTGGCTGATCGCGCAGAGCTGAAGGTGGACCGCAAGGCGCGCCTCCAGATCCCCCGGCAGCAGCTCCAGAAGCAGGACCCAAAGGTCCGCATCCACAACTGGGACGAGGTCTACCTGCCGCCCAACGTCGAGGTGGCGAAGCTCGAGGCGACGCGCTGCATCCAGTGTCCTGCGGCGCCGTGCATCAGCGCCTGCCCGGTGGAGAACGACATCCCCGGCGCGCTCTGGAAGCTGGAGCAGGGCGACATCATGGGCGCCGCCGAGGTCTTCCACGAGACGAGCAACCTGCCCGAAATGTGCGGACGGCTCTGTCCGCAGGAGCGGCTCTGCGAGGGCGACTGCGTCGTGGGAAAGAACGCGCAGCCCGTAGCCATCGGGCGGCTGGAGGCGTTCGTCGCCGACCACTACCGCGCGAACGGCGGCTACGACGTCGATGGCCCGCCGCGCCCGACGGGCCGGCGCGTGGCCGTCGCGGGCGCCGGGCCGGCCGGCCTCGCCGTCGCGGAAGAGCTGGCGAAGCTGGGCCACGGCGTGACGGTGTACGACTGCTGGCCCCAGCCCGGCGGTGTGCTGCTGTACGGCATTCCGAACTTCAAGATGCAGAAGGAGATCCTCGATCAGAAGCTGGACTACCTCTGCAAGCTGGGCATCGAGTTCGTCCAGAGCAGCTACGTCGGCCGCGACGTCACGGTGGACGACCTGTTCGACCAGGGTTATCACGCGGTCTTCCTCGGCTTCGGCGCGAGCCAGGGCAACGAGATCGACCTCCCGGGCGCGGATCTGCCGGGCGTCGTGGTGGCGACCGAGTACCTGGTGCGCGGCAACCTGCAGCCCGAGCAGCTTCCGGAGTCGATGCGCGAACCGCTGCCGCGCGCCGAGCGCGTGCTGGTGATCGGCGGCGGCGATACGTCGATGGACTGCGTTCGGACCGCGGTCCGCCTTGGGGCGAAGGAAGTGACGTGCGCCTATCGACGCACCGAGGCCGAGCAACTGTGTCGCGAGGAGGAGCGCGTCCACGCGCGCGAAGAGGGCGTCCGCTTCGAGTACCTCGCCTCACCGCTGAAGTTCGAAGCCGGCCCCGACGGCAACGTGGCGCGCGCGTCGTTCGCGCGGATGGAGCTGGGAGAGCCGGACGAGTCGGGCCGCAGGCGGCCGATCGAGACGGGCGAGGAGTTCGCCGTCGAGGCGGACGCGGTCGTGATCGCGATCGGCTACACCGCGGACGAGGAGCTATCTGAGCAGGCTGGCATCGAGCACAAGCGCGACCTCGTGGTGATCGACGAGGACGGCCGCACGTCGCGTCCGGGCGTCTTCGCGGGCGGCGACTGCGTGAACGGCGCCGACCTGGTGGTGACGGCACTCGCGGACGCGCGGCGCGCGGCGGCGGCGATCCACAAGTACGTCACGGAGCAGGTCGAGGTCGCGGCGTAGACTCGCGGGCGTAAGCTTCGTCATATCCGATTAACGCCGGGATAACAATCGACAGCCTTGTCAGCCCTTGTTGAAGGGAGTATGCTGATCGACAGGCTGCCATGGCACTCGACCAGAAGCTGATCTATACGGCGGACGACATCTACTGTCCGGTCCGAGCGACGCTCGCGTTGCTCGGACAGAAGTGGGTGCCGCATATCATCTACGAGCTCATGTCCGGCAAGCGGCGGTTCAACGAGCTTGCGAACATCGTCGGCGGCTGCAACTCGCGTACGCTACGCGACCGGCTGCGCAACCTCGAGGAGCTCGACATCGTCAATCGCAACATCATCGAAACGATGCCGCCGTGGGTCGAGTACGAGCTGACGACCAAGGGCCGCGACCTGGCCGAAGCGCTCTCCTGCCTGGAGGGCTGGGGCCACAAGTACATGGAGCGGGCGAGCGCGTAGCTCATGTCCTCGCGCGCCCTGGTGTCGGACCTCCCCAAAGGCCACGAGTTTCCATCTGTTACGTTCGAGCTGACCGAAGAGAGCCTCGTTCGCTATCTGGACGCGGTCGGCGACACGAACGCCGTCTACGCCGAGCGCGGGCTGGCGCCGCCGCTCGCGGCCGCCGCGCGCGCGCTCGGCGCG
>JBBDNH010000118.1:0-5466 GCA_040877745.1 Dehalococcoidia bacterium | reverse complement strand
TGGCCTCGCCGTGCGCATCCGCGACTTCCTTTCGCGCGTCTACGACGCCCTGCCAGGCCGGCTCTCCGCGCGCTACCGCAAGCACGAGTGGCGCCTACGCTGGAGCACGCTCCAGGTCTACTTCGAGAAGCCGAACGTCCACTACGAGGTCTGGGTGCAGAAGAGCGCCGGCCGCATCGAGCTCGGCCTGCACTTCGAGGGCGAGCGCGAGGAGAGCTATCGCTGGGCCGAGGCGCTGGCGCCGCGCGCGATCGAGATCCAGGCGCAGCTGGGGCCGGCGGTCGAGCTGGAGGAGTGGACGGCCTCGTGGACGCGCCTGCACGAGACGATCGCGCTTGACGGCAAGCTGAGCGAGGAGCTAGCGCACGACGTCGCGGAGCGGCTGGCGCGCTTCATCGAGGTGCTCGAGCCGATCCTGGCCGAGGAGCGTTCGCTCGTCGCCGGCTAGGCGCGCGATGCCAGCGTTCAGCGTCCTCTACAAAGCCTGCGCGCTCTGTGCAGCGCTGCTCGCGTCCGCGTTCTGGCACCACGGCCACATCCTGCAGTTCATCGCGGCCGTTCGCGATGCGCTCCCACGGCGGCTGGAGAAGCACTACGAGCTTCGCTCAGAGTCGAGCAAGCTGTTCATCCTCGCGGGAGACGAATTGCCGCGCTATGAGCTGATCGTCCGGCGCAAGACGCGTTCGGTGGAGATCGGCCTCGCGTTCGAAGGCGAGGCCAGCGAGGCGGCGCGACGCGCGCGTTCGCTCGCCGAGCGCGCGGTCGAGATCCAGGCGCAGCTCGGCCCGGGCGTCGAGTTGGAGGAGCAGACGAAGCGCCGCTTCCGGCTCTACGAGCGAGTACCCGTGGGGGGCGAAGAGTGGCGCCCGAAGCGCGACCTCACCAGCACGCTGGCGGCGCAGTCGGCCGAACGCCTGGCGCGCTTCATCGAAGTGCTGGAACCGATCCTCGGAACGAAAGGCTAGCGGTCGATGGGGACGGCCGCCGCCTGGGCGGCCGCCGAGTGCCGCTGATGCTGGAGCTGCATCACGGTTAGCACGAGGGCGAGCATCAGGAGTATCGCGCCCACCTTGAACGGCGCAAGCGGGCCCCAGGCCGCGCTGGTCATGCCGCCGATGGCCTGTCCCGCGGCGCCGCCGAAGCCCTGGACGGTGGCCAGGACGCCCAGCAGCAGTCCGCGGCCACCGAGCTCCGTCGCGTCGAGCACGGCGGCGCCCCAGGCAGGGATGCTGATGGCGTATGCCAGGCCCGCGAGCACGACGAGGTTCACGGCGAGCAGCGGGTGCGTGGTCTGGCTGAGCAGGAAGTAACAGACGGCTGCGACGGCGAGGCCGCCGATGAGCGGCACCTGCCTGCCGAAGCGGTCCGCCAGGTGGCCGAAGCGCACGGCGACCACCGCGGCAAGCGCGGCCGGCGCGAGCAGCATCAGGCCCAGGACGTAGAGCTTGGTCTTGAGCACTTCGCTGGTGTACTCGCCGACCACCGGGGCCTGGATGGTCGTGCCGATGCTGAGCAGCAGGGCGATGCCCGCGAGCAGCAGGATGCGGGTCGAGAGCAGGGCGCGCCCGAACCGCACCGGCTCAGCCAGCTTGCCTTCACGTCGCGCTTCCGGCGCCGAGCGCGCACCGCGATAGGCGAAGAGCAGGGCGACGCCGCTGAACGCCAGGCACGCGGCAAAGGCCGCCTGGTACGAGATCAGGTCGAGCAGCGTGACGCCGACCATGGTGCCGATGCCGAGACCGCCGAGCTGGGCCAGGTTGAGGCCGTTCAGGACGCGCCCTCGCACCTCCGGCTCGTGCGTGTCTCCGACATACGCCATGATCGACGGCCAGACGGCGGCAGAGCCAGCGCCGTAGAGCGCGGAGAACGCCAGGAACGACGTCGCGTCAGGCACCTGGAGCATGAGGTAGATCGACGAGAGCGAGATCGCGATGCCGAGCGTGAGGGTCTTGCGGCGGCCTAGCCGGTCGGCGAGCCAGCCCGCCGGCGCCTGGAGCACGAATCGAGCCGCGGCGTAGATCGCCAGCGCGTAGCCGGGGAACGCGGCGTTCGCCTCCAGCTGCTGGGGCAAGTACTGCTGCACGAGCGAGAGGAGGAAGACGCCCGTCGAGGCCTGCCAGAGCAGGACCGTGAGGGCAAGCTCCACCGTCGCCCTGCCGTAGGGCGTGAAGCGCGCTTGGACGCTACTGAGCATGGATTCTCCCGCGCTGTCGAACGCGCCCCGGCGATCCAGGGCGCGCGCCGTACACATTCACTATCTGTAGTTTCGGTCGCGCAGCGCCCTAGCCGTAGACTATCGCGGCCCATGTTCCACCATTAGCGCGGCAGCCCCCAGGGCACCGGCTCGCTCTCCCAATGTCGCCTCTGTGATCGTGACATCCGCCAGCATCTGATCGAAGGTCGCCGCGCGCGCCGCGTCCAGAGCGGGCCTGAGATAGAGGTCACCCAGGCCGAGCAGGCCACCGCCGAGGATGAGCGCTTGCGGGTTCAGGAAGTTTAGCACGGCCGCCAGCCCCAGGCCAGCGTAGCGCCCCGCGCGCTCGATGATCTCGCGCGAGACGGCGTCGCCCTGCAGGGCCGCCTTGTGCAGGTGCTCCGCCGACGCCTCGGCCTCACCGACGACCTCCGCCAACACGTCGCTGCGGCCCGCGGCGATCGCGCCGGCGGCCTCGCGGGCGAGGGCGATGCCGGACGCCAGGGCCTCCACGCAGCCACGGTTCCCGCAACCGCACTGCGGGCCGTCGGCGTCCACGATCAGGTGGCCGACCTCGCCGGCGGCGCCCGACGCCCCATGGTAGAGCTTGCCATCGAAGATCATGCCGCCGCCGATGCCAGTACTGAGCGTCACGTAGACCACGTGCTGGAAGCCCCGTCCTGCTCCGAAACGAAACTCGCCGTAGCAGGCAGCCGCTGTGTCGTGCTCGAGCAGCGCGGGAACGCCGAGCGCCTTGCTCATGCGCGCGACGATGGGTACATCCACCCAGCCTGCGAGGTTGGGAGCGTACGTGACAACGCCTCGCGAGGTATCGCAGGGCCCGGGCGTGCACATGCCGACGCCGCAGATGCCATCGAGTTCCAGACCGGCCGCCTCCAGCGCCGCGCGGACGGAGCCGGCCATGCGGCCGATCACGGCGTAGACGCCCTCGGCGGCGTCGGTCAGCCGGCGATCCTCGCCCAGCACCGCGCCTTCGGGCGTTGCGACGAGCGAGTGGATCTTGGTGCCGCCGAGGTCGACGCCAACCGCCGGCCGCTGGTCGCTCATCGCACGGGCGCCGTCTTGTGGACACGCGCCGCGCGACGGTAGAGGTCGCGATACTGCTTCGCGGCGCGCCCCCACGACGAGTCGCGCGCCATGGCGCGCCGCTGCAGCGCGCGCCACGCCCGGCGGTCTTCGTAGAGATCGAACGCCGCCGAAAGGCACCCGCGCAGCGCGCTCGCAGTTGGCCGATCGAACGCGAAGCCGGTGCCGCGCCGGCCGGCCGGGTCGTAGGCCTCCACCGAGTCGGCAAGGCCGCCCGTGCGTCGCACGACCGGCACGGAGCCGTAGCGCATCGCGATCATCTGGCCCAGGCCGCACGGCTCGTAGCGCGACGGCATGAGGAACAGGTCCGAGCCGCCGTAGATAAGCTGCCCGAGCGCCGCGTCGAACGCGATGCGGACGGCGACGCGCTCCGGGAAGCGCTTCGCCAGGTCCAGCATCACGCGCTCGTTCGTCTGATCGCCTTGGCCGAGCACGATGAGCTGGAAGTCGCGCTTGGAGAGCAGCTGCTCGACGGCCTTCGCGGCGATGTCGGCGCCTTTCTGCCAGAACAGGCGCGTGACCATGCCGACGGCTGGCGTTGCGTCATCGACAGGCAGGCCGAAGGCGCGCTGGAGCCCGCGCTTGTTCTCGATGCGCCCGTCCAGATGCGTGGCGTCGAAGCTGGCCGGCAGGTGCGGGTCGGTCGCGGGGTCGAGCGACTCGGTATCGATGCCGTTCAGGATGCCGGAGAGTCGGTCGCCCAGCCGATGCAAGAGCGGCGTCAGCTTGCCGCCCAGCTTCGGCGTTACGATCTCCCGCGCGTACGTCGGGCTGACAGTCGAGACGAGATCGGCGTGGAGGATGCTCTGGGCGAGTGCGCTGTAGGGCAACCGGGGCCGGACGCCGCGCGGCGCTTTCAGCACCCGGCGGTCGATGCGGTGCGCCTTCGCGAAGGCGGCGCTGAACCTGCCCGGAAAGCCCAGGTTGTGGATCGTGCAGACGCGCGGCAGGGCTGCCCATGGATGCTCGATCCCGCCGGCGAGCCGGGCCGCGAGGAACCCCGGATGCCAGTCGTGCAGGTGGAGCAGGTCCGGCTGCCAGCCGAGCGCGGGCGCGGCCGCGAGCACGGCGTCGCAGAAGGCGACGAAGCGCTCGCCGTCGTCGTCCGCGTAGATCTCCTTGCGCTTGAACGCCGCGTGCTCGATCAGGTAGACCGGCACGCCGTCGATGTCCGCGCGCCAGAGCGCGGCGCCGTCCGGGAGTCCGGCGACCCGGCGGACGGAGCGCTTGGGCAGATCGATCGCCTTGTAGTAGGGCAGCGCCACGCGCACATCGAGGCCGATGCGGCGGAGCATGCGCGGGAGGGCGCCGGTGATGTCGCCGAGGCCGCCCACCTTCACCAGCGGGGCCATCTCAGCGGCAACGAAGAGGACGTTTGTGGGCACGTTCACGGCTATCATAACAGGAGCCGGCGCTTAGCGCGCCGGCTCCTGGACGTTCCTCCTTGTAGGATTCCCTACATCCCGGGCATGCCGCCCATGCCGCCCGGCGGCATGCCGGGCATCGAGGGCTCCCGCTCCGGTAGGTCGGTCAGCAGGCAGTTCGTGGTCAGCACCATACCCGCGATACTGACGGCGTTCTCGAGTGCGGCGCGGGTCACCTTGAGCGGGTCGATGATGCCCTTCAGCTGCATGTTGCCGAACTCATCCAGGCGCGCATCGTAGCCCTCGCCCTTCTTCAGCGTGCGCACGTGCTGGACGATCACCGAGCCGTCCCTGCCTGCATTCGCGGCGATGCGGCGAGTCGGCTCCTCGAGCGCCCGCCGTAGGATGGTCAGGCCGGTCTGTTCGTCGTCGTCCAGCTTGACCTTGTCGAACGCACCGAGCGCGTTCAGGTACGCCACGCCGCCGCCCGAGACGATGCCCTCTTCGACGGCTGCCCGTGTGGCCGACAGCGCGTCCTCGACGCGGTGCTTCTTCTCCTTCAGCTCGACCTCGGTCGCGGCGCCGACCTTGATGATGCCGACGCTGCCGGCCAGCTTCCCGAGCCGCTCCTGGAGCTTCTCCTTGTCCCAGTCGGAGGTGGTGGTTTCGAGCGCGTTCCTGATCTGGGAGACACGGCTCTGGATGGCCGCCTTCTTGCCCTTGCCTTCGATCACCGTGGTCTCCTCCTTGGCGATGATCACGCGGCGAGCCCGGCCCATGTCCGCGACCTGGACGGAATCC
>JBBDNH010000117.1:12424-29257 GCA_040877745.1 Dehalococcoidia bacterium | reverse complement strand
CATCGAGGCGCTCCAGCGCGACCTGCCGGAGACGCGCGAGGAGCTGGTCACCCGGCTCCACGCGCTCGCCCGCATCGACCTGCGCGACGTCCAGCCGGCCCCATCCGTCGCCAAGCACTAGGCCCGCGATCCGGCCGTGAAGGTCCTCACCGTCGCCGGCGCCCGACCGCAGTTCATCAAGGCGGCCGCGTTCAGTCGCGCGCTGCGAGGCCGGCACCAGGAAGTCCTGGTGCACACCGGCCAGCACTACGACCCGACGCTCTCCGGCGTGTTCTTCGAGCAGCTCGACCTGCCCAAGCCACACCACCACCTCGACGTCGGCTCCGGCCCGCACGGGGAGCAGACCGGACGCATGCTGGAGCGCATCGAGCCCGTGCTGCGCCAGGAAGCTCCGGACTGGGTCGTCGTCTTCGGCGACACGAACTCGACGCTCGCGGGCGCGCTCGCCGCGGCCAAGCTCGGCCTGCGGCTCGCGCATGTCGAGGCCGGGCTGCGCAGCTTCGACCGGACAATGCCCGAGGAGACCAACCGCATCGTCGCCGACCACTGCTCGGACCTGCTCTTCTGCCCAACGCAGACCGCGGTCGATAATCTCGCGCGAGAAGGGCTGCTCGAGCGCGCGCGCCTCACCGGCGACATCATGTACGACTCGCTGCTCCAGCAGCTGCCGTCGGTCGAAGCCGCATCGGGTATCATTGAGCGTCTGGGGCTGGCCAAAGGAGGCTATGCCCTTGTCACGGTGCACCGCGCGGCGAACACGGACGACCTCGACGCGCTGGGCGGCATCCTGGAGGCGCTGGCGCTGCTCGAGGAGCCGGTGATCTTTCCGATGCACCCGCGCGCGCGGCTCGCGATGGCGTCGAGCGACTTCGAGACAGCGTCGAACGTGCAGGCGATCGAGCCCGTGGGCTACCTGGAGATGCTGGCGCTGGAGCGCAACGCGCGCGTCGTGCTGACCGACTCCGGCGGCATGCAGAAGGAAGCCTACCTGCTCGGCGTGCCGTGCGTGACGCTACGAGAGGAGACCGAATGGCCGGAGACGATGGTCGATGGCTGGAACGTGCTCGCCGGGAGCGAGCCGCGGCGCATCGTCGAAGCGTCGCGCCGGACGCCGCCCTCGGGCGAGCCGCCGGCCGTCTTCGGCGACGGCCACGCCGCCGAACGCATGGTGGAGTTGCTGAACGATGATCCATCCCAGCGCGGATGTCTCTCCTGAAGCCCGCATCGGCGCGGGCACGCGCGTATGGCACGAGGCCCAGGTGCGCGAAGGCGCCGTCGTCGGCGAGAACTGCACGCTGGGCAAAGGCGTGTATATCGACCGCGACGTGATCGTCGGCGACCGCGTGAAGATCCAGAACCGGGCGTCGCTGTTCCGTGGCGTGACCGTCGAGGACGGCGTCTACATCGGCCCGCACGTCACCTTCGCGAACGACCGCTATCCGCGCGCCGTCAGCCCGGATGGCGCGCCACTCACCGACGATGACTGGTCGGTCGAGCCGACGCTGGTGCACGAAGGGGCGTCGATAGGGGCGGGCGCTGTCGTGCTGCCGGGCGTGACGATCGGGCACTGGGCGCTGGTAGGCGCGGGCGCCGTCGTCACGCGTGATGTCGCCGGCCACGAGCTCGTCACCGGCAACCCGGCGCGGCATGCGGGCTACGTCTGCGCCTGCGGCCCGCCGCTCGGCCGCGAGGGCGACGGCTGGCGCTGTCCGGCCTGCGAACGCTCGTATCAGTTCGAGCCTGCGGGAGCGCAGCGATGATCCGCATTGCGCAGCCGATCATCGGGCCGGAGGAGGAAGAGGCGGTGCTCGCCGTCCTGCGCTCGGGCCGGCTCGCCCAGGGCGAGCGCGTGGCCGCGTTCGAGGCGGCTTTCGCGAGCTACATCGGCGTGACGCACGCCGTGGCGGTGTCGTCCGGCACTGCGGCGCTCTACGTCGCGTTGCGCGCGCACGGCATCGGTCAGGGCGATGAGGTGCTGGTACCAGGGTTTACGTTCGCGGCCACCGGCAACGCCGTGCTGCTCGCGGGCGCGCAGCCGGTGCTGGCCGACATCACGGCGGCCGACTTCACGCTTGACCCGGCGCTGCTGGACGCGGCCGTGACGGCGCGAACGAAGGCCGTCCTGCCCGTGCACCTCTACGGCCACCCCGCGGATATGGCCGCGATCGCCGCCGTCGCAGACCGGCGCGGCCTCGCCGTCATCGAGGACGCCGCGCAGGCGCTCGGCGCATCGATCGACGGCAGGAAGGCCGGCTCGTTCGGGACGGGCTGCTTCTCGTTCTACGCCACGAAGAGCATCACGACCGGCGAGGGTGGCATGATCACGACGAACGACGCCGACATCGCGCGGCTGGCGCGCCTGCTGCGCGACCACGGCGAGGGCGAGCGCTACCGGACGGACCTACTCGGCGGAAACTTCCGCATGACCGAGCTGGCGGCCGCGCTCGGCCATGCCCAGCTCCCAAAGCTCGACGGTTGGAACGAGCGCCGGCGCGCGAACGCGGCCTGGCTGAGCGAACGTCTGCAGGGCGTCGTTGCGCCGGTCGAGCGTCCGGGCGCGCGCCACGTCTACCAGCAGTACACCGTGCGCGTTCCCGACGCTCGCGACGCGCTGCGGGACGCCCTGCGCGCCCGGGACATTGAGGCGGTCGTCTACTACGAGCGCGCCCTGCACCAGCAGCCGCTCTACCAGCAGCTGGGCATCGGCGGAGTGCTGCCAGAGTCGGAGCGCGCTGCGGCCGAGGTGCTCTCTCTGCCGGTGCACCCGTCGCTGTCGGAGGACGACCTCGAGTGCATCGCCACGGCGGTGAACGAGGCGAGGGCGCCGGCGGGAGCGCGCCGTGGCTAAGCCCGTGCGCATCGCCGTCATCGGCTTGGGCTCGATGGGGGCGAACCACGCCCGCGTCCTCGCCGGGCTGCCCGACGCCGGCCTCGTTGCGGTCGCGGACCCCAATGCGGCGCGCCTCGGCGAGTACGCGCACGGAGCGACGGCGTACGCCGACTACCGCGAGCTGCTCGCGAACGAACGGCTGGACGCCGTCACGATTGCCGTGCCGACGCGGCTCCACCTGGAGGTCGCGCTCGCCTGTGTCGAACGCGGCCTGCCGTTGCTCGTCGAGAAGCCGATCGCGACGGATGCCGAGGAGGGCGAGGAGCTGCGGGCGGCTGCGGAGGCGGGTGGCGTGCCGCTCATGGCCGGCCACATCGAGCGCTTCAACCCCGCGGTACGGGAGCTAAAGCGCCGCCTCGCGGCGGGCGAGGCCGGCCGCGTGCTCGAGCTACGCGCGCGCAGGGTCGGGCCGTTCTACCAGCGGCAGCGCGACGTCGGCGTCGTGCACGACCTGGCGACGCACGACATCGACGTCATGCGCGACCTGCTCGGCTGCGAGGTGGAGCGCGTACAGGCCGAGACGCAGGAGGGCGTGCTGACGCAGTACGAGGACGCCCTGACAGGGCTGCTCCGTTTCGAAGACGGCGCGATCGGCGTGCTCGACGTGAACTGGCTGACGCCCGTCAAGGTGCGCGAGCTCGTCGTGCTCGGCGAGCGCGGCATGTTCGTCGTCGATTACATCGCGCAAGAACTCCGGTTCCGCCAGTCGGACGCCGCCGAGGTGCTTGCACATCCGGAGGTCTGGCCACCGAAGCTGCCATCGGCTCCCGTCGAAGAAGGGCTGACGCTCGTGCCCGTCGTGCGCGAGGAGCCGCTGCGGGCGGAGCTCGCGGCGTTCCTGGCCGTCGTGCGGGGCGAGGCGTCGCCGCCGGTCAGCGCCGCCGACGCCATCGCAGCGCTGCGCGTGGCCGAGGCGCTGGTCGAGGCGGGCCGGCGCGGCTCGCAGGTGCGCGTCGCGGCCGGGAGGGCGTCGTGAACGTCGCCCGCGACGCGCGCGTCGCCGTCGTCGGCCTGGGCAAGATCGGCCTGCCGCTCGCCGTGCAGTACGCCTCGCGCGGGCTCTCCGTCGTCGGTTGTGACGTGGATGCGGACGTCGTCGTGCGCATCAACGCTGCCGATTGCCCCGTGGTGGGCGAGGAGGGCCTCGCAGATGGGCTCACGGCCGCGCTCGATGCCGGCCTCCTGCGTGCGACGGGCGACACATCCGAGGGCGTGCGCGAGAGCGACGTCGTCGTGATCATCGTGCCCGTCGGCCTCACGCCGGGCAGCGCGCCCGACTTCTCCCACCTGGATGCCGCCGTCGAGGCCGTGCGCGCCGGCGTCCGGCCCGGCACGCTGGTCGTCGTGGAGAGCACTGTGCCCGTCGGGACGACGCGAGGCCGCGTGGGCATGGCGCTGGGCGACGGCGTGCTGCTCGCTGCGAGCCCCGAGCGTGTCTTCAGCGGCCGCGTCTTCGAGGACCTGCGCACGTACCCAAAGCTGATCGGCCCGCTGGACGAGGCGAGCTGGTCGAGCGCCGAGTCGTTTTACAGCGCGGCGCTGGAGGCGCCCTGGCTGCTTCGGCTGCGCGATCCTGAGACGGCCGAATTCGCGAAGCTCGCTGAGGGGCTCTATCGCGACCTGAACATCGCCCTGGCGGACGAGCTCGCTCGCTACGCCGACTCGCTCGGCATCGATGTGACGGAAGCAATCGAGGCCGCAAACTCGCAGTCGTACTCGCACCTGCTTCAGCCGGGCGTCGGCGTGGGCGGGCACTGCCTGCCGGTGTACCCGCACTTCCTGCCAGCCTCGGCGGGCCTGCGGCTACCGGCCGCTGCTCGCGAGATCAACGACGCCATGGCGTCGTACGGCGTGGCGAAGCTGGAGGGGGCGCTCGGTTCGCTGAAGGATGCGACAGTGCTGATCCTGGGCCTCGGTTATCGCCCGAACGTCAAGGAAGCCGCTCACTCGAGCGCGCTGCTGCTGGCAGAGGCGCTGCGCGAGCGCGGCGCCCGGCCGCTGGTCCACGACTCGCTCTTCTCCGAAGGCGAGATTCGCGCGCTGGGCCTGGAGCCGCCGGGCGAGTTCCCGACGCCCGGCGTCGACGCGATCATCCTGCAGGCCGCGCACTCTGCGTATGCCGGGCTCGATTTCGCTTCGTTCGCGGGCTGCCGGGCGGTGCTGGACGGCCGCAATGCGCTCGACCGCGCGGCGGTCGAGGCCACCGGCATGCGCTACCTCGGCATCGGGCGCTAAGCGCGCGGCGAGCGCGCGCGTTCTAACGAACGCGCGCTAGCGGACCCGTGGCGTGTGCGCGGCGCCGCTGCTGATCGGCTCGTCGACGTACAGGTCGCCGTTTCGGATCTTGAGGTTGAAGCCGCAACTTGGATTCGTACAGGCCCACGCCTTGTAGTGGATGGACGCTCCCTGGCTTCCAAAGTCCGATAGCGGGACGAGATCCCCAACGTTGCACTTCTGACACTTGGGCAGTCCTACGCTGTCCACAAGCCACCTCCCCATCTCAGCTGCTCCCAATCCCAGGACGTATTATGTGAGGATACGGCTGGAGTATACAGCGTGGAGGCGGGCGCGTGATAGCGCGAACTCGCACAAGCCCGAGAGTTAACATAGTCTTAACGGGCGCTTGGCTGGCAGTTAGCGCCAGTGTTAGAAGATCGACGGAAGGGCGGACCACCCCGATGCGCCGCAAGGCGCGCGCTATGCTGAGCTTGGAGGCAGGGAGCGTGGGTGGTTCGCCCTGACCTCCTCCCGTACTTCCGCAGGTTCCGTCGCGTTATAGTAAAGAGGCATCTCGGCAGGAGGCCTCCCGAGGAACGCTCATGGCCAATACGATCCTGGTCGTCGACGACGAAAAGAACATCGTCCAGCTCGCCCGCCTCTACCTGAACAAAGAGGGGTTCGAGGTGGAGGCGGCGTACGACGGCGCCCAGGCGCTGGAGAAGGCGAGGAGCGTCCGTCCGGACCTCATCGTCCTCGACATCATGATGCCCGAGATGGACGGGCTCGCCGTCTGCAAGGAGCTGCGCAAGACCAGTAACGTTCCGATCATTATGCTCACCGCGCGCGGCGACGACGTCGACCGCATCGTCGGCCTTGAGCTGGGCGCCGACGATTATGTAACCAAGCCGTTCAACCCGCGCGAGCTCGTCGCGCGCGTGAAGGCCGTCCTCCGCAGGACGCGCGACGAGGCGCCCTCGCAGTCCGCGCTCGAGGCCAACGGCCTGCGCCTCGACGTCGCCAGCCGCGAGGTCACCGTCGACGGCGAGGCGGTCACGCTGCGCGCCAAGGAGTTCGACCTGCTGGCGGCGTTCATGCGCCACGCCGGCATCGTGCTCGACCGCGAGCGGCTGCTGCAGCTCGTCTGGGGCAGCGACTACTACGGCGACACCCGGACGATCGACGTCCACGTCGCGTGGCTGCGGGAGAAGCTGTCGGCCGCGAAGAACGTCAAGATCCAGACCGTGTGGGGTGTTGGCTACAAACTGGTGGTGGCCGCCGATGCTGAGAAGTCTTAGCTCCCGGCTGCTCGTCGCGTTCGCGTTCGTCATCGTGCTCTCGCTGGCGATCTCGGCGGTGGGCACGCTCTTCCTCCTGCGCGACCAGCAGCAGGACGCCGCGGAGGCGCGCGTCGGCCGGCTGGCCGAACCGCTCACCGTCGCGGTCGCGCTGCTGGAGGAGGCGGGCGAGGACCGCGCCGAGATCGAGAACGCCGTCGCGAACTACGCCGGCAGCTTCGATGTGCGCGTGCTGCTGGTCGATGAGCAGGGCACCGTCGTCATGGACACCGAGTCTCGCCTTGGGGGCCAGATGGTCGACTCGTTCCGCGGCCCCGGCGTGCCGGTCGTGACTCGCGACAACGCCCAGTTCCGCATGGTGAAGTACGGCGCCGCAGGCGAGGACCTGCTGCTGTTCGCCCCGCCGCGAGAGAGCTTGCAGCTCTCCTCCAACCGGCTGCTCCGGCTCCAGACGGTGATCTACGAGCTCTACGTCTCAGAGACGCAGCCGGAGGCGCTCGCCGAGGTGATCGCGGGGCTGCTCAGCGAGCCGGAAGCGCCGCGCACGCTGCCGCTGCCGGAGCTGCGGCCGCTCGTCGCCGTCGAAGAGAGTGAGGTCACCTCCGCGTGGACGGACGTCGTGCCGCAGCTCGCCATCGCGGGTGGCATCGCTCTGTTGGCATCGGTGTTCGCCGCGATCGTCATCTCCCGCTCGGTGACGGGCCGGCTCGCGCGGGTAACGCGCGCGGCGCAGGAGATGTCGCTCGGCAACTACGACCAGCAGCTCGACCCGCGCGGCGAGGACGAGGTGGGCCGGCTCGCTCAGGCGTTCAACGTCATGGCGCGCCAGGTGAGCCGCTCGCACCAGACGATGCGCGACTTGCTCGCGAACGTCTCGCACGAGCTGAAGACGCCGCTCACGTCCATCCAGGGCTTCTCGCAGGCGATGGAAGAGGGCGCCATCTCGTCGCCGGAGGACTACCAGCAGGCGGGCAGGATCATCAACGAAGAGACCCAGCGCATGCGCCGCCTGGTCGATGACCTGATCGAGCTCTCGCGCCTCGAGTCCGGGCAGGCGCTCGTGCAGCGCGAGCGCGTCGACGTCGCGCGGCTGCTGGAGGCGTGCGCCGGACGGTTCGAGTGGCAGCTACGCCAGACCGGCGCCGAGCTGAAGCTCGACGTCGCCAGCCTGCCGCCCGTGGAGGGCGACGAGCATCGGCTGGAGCAGGCGTTCACGAACCTGATCGACAACGCCGTGCGCCACGCCAAGGGCGGCGCTGTGACGGTGCGCGCTGAAGCGCAGAACGGGCGCGTGCGCGTCGGGGTCCACAACACCGGCTCGTACATCGCGCCCGACGAGCTTACGCGCGTGTTCGAGCGCTTCTTCCAGACCGACAAGAATCGCAGCGCGGGCGTCGGCGGCGCGGGCCTCGGCCTCGCCATCGCGAGCGAGGTCGTGCAGGCGCACGAGGGCGAGATCAGCGCCACGAGCGATCGCGACGAGGGCACCGAGTTCGTCGTGACGCTGCCGGTATCACCGAAGTCGAAGGCAAACGACGCAGGGAAGCCGGACCAGGCCTAGCCGGGCCCGCCCGCCATCAGTCGCGCCGCCCCTTTAGCAGCCAGTATTCCAGCGCGTCGTTGAGCGCCAGCCAAGACGCCTCGACGATGTCGGTCGATGCGCCGACCGTGCTGCACGTCTGGTCGCCGTCCGTCGAGTCGATCAGCACGCGCACGGACGCGCCCGTACCGGCCGCGCTGTCGATGATGCGCACCTTGTAGTCGACCAGGCGCACGTGCTCCAGGCTGGGGTACGACGCGACGAGCGCCTTGCGCAGCGCGGCGTCGAGCGCGTTCACCGGGCCGTTGCCGTCGGCGGCCGTCTGCACCAGCTCCCCGCCTACGCGCACCTTCACCATCGCCTCGGTCTGCATCTCGCGACTGAGCTGCCCACCTCCCGGCGGGTGGTCCTCGGGATGCGTCGCGCGACGCTGGACGATCCAGAAGTCCTCCATCTCGAACGGGGGCTGGTAGCCGGGCAGCGAGCGTCGCACCAGCAGCTCGAACGACGCCTCCGCGCCCTCATACTGGTAGCCCCGGCTCTCCTGCTCCTTCACCTCCGCCAGCACGCGGCGCGCGTCGTCGCGGGTCAGCTCGACCTCGATGCCGGCGTCGCGGATCTTCTCCAGCAGCCCGCGGCTGCCGGCCAGCTCCGAAATCAGTAGCCGGTGCCGGTTGCCGACGACCTCCGGCGGCACGTGTTGGTACGACGACTCCGCCTTCAGGATGCCGTCCGTGTGCAGGCCGGCCTTGTGCGCGAAGGCGCTCGCCCCGACGTACGGCTGGAACGGGTGCGGCACGACGTTCGCGATCTCGCTCACGTAGTGCGCCACCTCCGTGAGGCGCGCAAGCTGCTCGTCCGTGACGACATCGACGCCCATCTTCAGCTTCAGATTGGCGATCACGCTCACGAGGTCGGCGTTGCCGCACTTGTCGCCGTAGCCGTTGATGCAGCCCTGCACCTGCGTCGCGCCCTCTCCGAGCGCCGCCAGCGCGTTCGCGACGGCGAGGTTGGCGTCGTTGTGCGTGTGGATGCCGACGACGACATCGACCGCGGCGCGGGCGGCGCGCACGGCCTCGACCAGCTTCGCAGTCATCGTGCCGCCGTTCGTGTCGCACAGCACCACGCCGTCGACGCCCGCGGACGCCGCCGCCTTCAGGCACTGGAGCGCGTAGTCGCGGTCAGACGCATAGCCGTCGAAGAAGTGCTCAGCGTCGTAGTAGACCGTGCGCCCGGCGTCCTTCAGGAAGCGCACCGAGTCGCCGATCATCGCCAGGTTCTCCTCGGTCGTCGTTTCGAGGACGTCGCGCACGTGGACGTCGTTCGCCTTGCCGACGATGGTGACAATCGGCGTCTCCGCGTCGAGCAGCGCGCGCAGGTTCGCGTCGTCGTCTACGCTGCCTCCTGCGCGGCGCGTGCTGCCGAACGCGGCGAGCTGGGCGTTCCGGAGCTTGAGGCCGCGCACGCGCACGAAGTACTCGGCGTCCTTTGGGTTGGAGCCCGGCCAGCCGCCCTCGATGATGTGGATGCCCAGCTCATCGAGCTTGGCGGTGATCTTGAGCTTGTCTTCGACCGAGAGGGAGATGCCCTCCATCTGGGCGCCGTCCCGCAGGGTCGTATCGTACAGCTGTACCTGCATGAGAATGGGATACCTCCGTCGGATGGTCTGGCCGTTGCTAGAACGACCGGCGTCTTATGCGATGGGCGCGGAGGTAACGCCAATCGCTGGCCCCCGACGGAGTCGGGGGCTTGAGACGACCTCCATGTGCACGAGCGTGGCGCTGCTCATGTCGCAGTCACGATAGCACAATTCTGGGTTCGTGGGGGAGGGAGGGCCGACGGCTAGCTAGTGGCAGCTGCCTTCGCCAGCTTCTGCTTGGTGTACTCCACCAGGCCGCCAGCTTCGATGATCTCCATCATGAACGGCTCGTATGGCTTCGCGGTGAACACCTGCTCGGTGGTCAGATTGCGGATCGTGCCGGTCGAGAGGTCGACGTCCAGCTCGTCGCCGGCCTCGATGGCATCGACCGCCTCCGGGCACTCGAGCACCGGCAGGCCGAGGTTGATCGAGTTGCGGAAGAAGATGCGCGCGAAGCTCTTCGCGACGACGCAGCTGACGCCGGCGCCCTTGATGCTGATCGGCGCGTGCTCGCGCGAGGAACCGCAGCCGAAGTTCACACCTCCCACCATGACGTCGCCGGGCTTCACGCGCTTCACGAAGTCGGGGTCGGGCGTCTCCATGCAGTGCATGGCGAGCTGGGCCGGGTCGGTCGTGACCAGGTACTGCGCCGGGATGATCTGGTCCGTGTCGATGTGGTCGCCGAACGTGTGCGCCTTGCTAGTCATGGTTATTCTTGCTCCTTGCCCGGATACGCTTCCCAGCCTCGGATGCGGACGTACATCTACACTGCCACCTTCCCCACGACCTCCTCCGGGTGCACGATGCGCCCGGCGATGGCCGCGGCCGCCGCCACCGGCGGGTTCACGAGATACGCCTCGGCCTTGGGGTGGCCCATCCGGCCGGGGAAGTTGCGGTTCGACGTCGACACGCAGCGCTCGCCCTCCGCAAGCACGCCGTAGTGCCCGCCCAGGCAGGGGCCGCACGTCGCGGCGCTCACCTGGCAGCCGGCCTCGGTGAACACCTCGATCAGGCCCTCCTTGAGCGCTTCCTTGAAGATGTCCTGCGTCGCCGGGATGACGATGCAGCGCACCCACTGCGCGACGTGCTTGCCGCGCATGATCTCCGCCGCCTCGCGCAGGTCCTCCATGCGCGCGTTCGTGCACGAGCCGATGAACACCTGGTCGATCTTGATGTCCTCTTTCGCGACCTCCGAGACCGTCCTTGTGTTGCCCGGGCTGAACGGCATCGCGACGGTCGGTTCGATCTTCGAAGCGTCGAACTCGTGCGTCTCGATGTACTCGGCGTCGGGATCCGGTTCGTAGACCGTCCACTCGCGCTTGGCGCGCGGGCGCACGTAGTCGAGCGTCACGTCGTCGACGAGCATCATGCCGGTCTTGCCGCCCGCCTCGGCCACCATGTTCGACATCGTGAAGCGCGCGTCCATCGACATGTCCTTGAGCGCTTCGCCCTCGAACTGCATTGCCATGTAAGTCGCGCCGTCCGTGCCGATCTTGCCGATGGTGTGCAGGATCAGGTCCTTGCTGCGCGTCCAAAAGGGCATCTTGCCGTGGTAGATCAGGCGCATTGTGGCCGGCACCTTCATCCACACCTCGCCGGTGGCCATCGCGACGGCGATGTCGGTGCTGCCCATGCCGCACGCGAACGCGCCGAGCGCGCCGCACGTCGGCGTGTGGGAGTCGGCGCCGCAGTAGAGATCGCCGGGGACGACGTGGCCCTTCCACGGCAGCAGGATGTGCTCGATGCCGGCCTGGCCCAGCTCGTAGTAGACGATGCCGGCTTCCTTCGCGAAGTCGCGCATGACCTTGAACTGCTCGGCCGTTGCGATGTCGCGCGCGGGCACGAAGTGCGATGGCACGAAGACCACGCGCTCCTTGTCGAAGACTTCCTTCACGCCGAGGTTGCGGAACTGGTCGATGGCGATGGGCGCAGTGACATCGTTCGCCATCACGAGGTCGACCTTGGCGTTGATCAGGTCGCCGGGCGTGACTTCCTTCCTGCCGCAGTGCGCGGCGAGGATCTTCTCGGCTAGCGTCATGCCCATGGGACGGCCTTTCTACAGTCGCGACTGTGTGAACTGTGCGTCGATCTTATGGTACCTCAAAGCTAGCATTCGAGTACGTCGCAGAGCTCGCTCTCGCCTACGACCTCATACGGCGGCTCAAAGATGCCTTCGGGAACCTCGTCGGACACCGCGATCGCCGTGTGGCGTACACCGGGCAGGTCGTCCTGCCGCTCGAGCTCGGCGAAGAGGATCCGGCCTTCGTCGTCGAAACAGACTTCGGTAACTGACACACGGCTCCGCATGTGGTCGATAGAGAAGCAAGTCGTGATCTCACCGGCGACCTTGCGACCCGCGACTCTCGTGGCCACGACCTCCTCCGGCCGGTGGATTGCGGTCCGGTTGAACAAGAGCGGCGAGTCGTTCTGAACTAACCCTAACGCCGACGTATACAGCACGACGATGCACGCGGGCGGCCCCGGCTCAGTCGTACGCGGGTTGGAGAACGAGCTACACCTGTAAGACCCGTCATCGCTGGCCACGATTGTGCTTGTCCCAAACATGCCTCCGGCCTCAGTGCGGCTGGTCTGGCCATCCTGATACCAGGTCTGCCGCGTAGTCGTTACCTCGCCTGTTGTCGGACTGCCCCACGTCACCTCATACATCACCGTGAACGTCGCCTCGCGGTGCCGCTCCGCAAGCTTCGCGAACTCCTCCTGGTCGCTCAGACCACCTTCCCCGCACGCAGCCAGAAGCGCGCTTGCGGGCATCGCTATTACTGCGAACCGCCACATGTTCAGTCTCCCTTCCCTAGACCGGCTCTCGGCTGCCACCTACATCAGTATCGCAGAGCCGGGTTGCCCCGCCGGTCGATCATGGGTATGGCAGCTCGAAGAGGTCTTCGCTCACGTCCCGTGTGAACGTCGTCGCCTCAAGAGAGGTTGTTCCAGTGCCACGCTCCTCCCTCAGCGAGAGTACGACGCCGTCCTCTGTTACACATGCTTCGCCGCTATTGAGGGAGCCGCCGATACCCTGCCCAACAAAGCAGGTCGCCTCCTCGCCGGCTATGGTGCGTTGAGAAGTTGCTGTGACCGTGACTGCCTCGGCAAACTCCGCAGCCCCCACCAACGTGCTACCCAACACGACAGGGAACTCCCCGTTGGGATACGCCTCCTGCTCGCTCTGCGACCTCGATTCGATGCAGCGTTCGTCCTCCTGCCGGCAGACGTAGACGAACTCCTCGTTAGGATAGCCGGGGCCGGGGATCACGACGATGTCCACGGCTTGCCCGTTCACCTCCCCAGCGAAGTCGCCCCGCACCTTCCGCCCTTGCTGGTGCCAGGTGAGAACGCCCTCCATGCCGCCCGCACTCATGCGGTAGGAAGCGCTGAACTCGGTCTCGTCGAAGAGCGATGCGAGCGCGGCAAGGCCGGCATCACCGGGGTGTTGCGTCGGGCCAGGAACAGGCTGAGTCGCGCCATCGTTGCAGGCAATCGCCAGCAAGGCAAAGGTAGCGATGACATATGCCGTCGCCCATCGATTCATCACACCGGCTCCGGGCTGCGCTTCGCCACCGGCGAGCCCTCGTTCTCGCGGCCGATCAGCTCGGTGCGGAAGTTCGGGTCGCGCAGGCGGTCGAACGCGCGACGCTGGATGATCAGCGCCATCATCTCGGTGCTGCCGGCCGTCAGCCGCGACGCTCGCACATCGCGCAGGATGCGCTCGATTGGATACTTCTTCGTATACGCGATGCCGCCGACGAGCTGGAGCGCATCGTCGACCGTCTGCCACGCGGCCTCGACGCCGAACCACTTCGCCATCGCGACCTCCATCTTGGCGTCGTCCCAGCGGCCGGCGTCCAGCATCCGCGCCGCCCGCGTGTTGAGCAGCGCCGCCGCGTCGAGGCGCATCGCGGCCTCCGCGACCGTGAACGACGCCCACTGGTGCTCGCGCAGCTTCTTGCCGAACGTCTCGCGATGCTCCGCGTACGTGGCGGCGATCTCAAGCGCGCGGTGCGCCTGCCCGAGCTGGGCTCGCGTCGCACAGACGCGCTCGATCAGCAGCTGCTCGGAGAGGTACTGCCAGCCGTTGCTCTCCTCGCCCAGCAGATTCTCCGCGGGCACCTCCACGTCGGTGAAGCGCACCCACGCCGACCCCATCCCGCGGAAGCCGAGCCAGTTCGTGTGCTCCTCCACGATCTGGTAGCCGGGGTGGTCGGTCGGTACCATGAGGACGCTCAGCGTGTTCCGGGGATTATCGCCCTCAGACGTGCGTACCGCGCACGAGATGAAGTTGGCCGTCTGCGCGCCGTCCAGGAAGCGCTTCTCGCCGTTCACGATGTAGCGGTCGCCGGCCCGCTTGGCCGTCGTCTCGATTGCGCCCATGTCGGAGCCGGCGTTCGGCTCCGTGAGCGCCTGCGCGGTAATCAGCTCGCCGCGCAGCATCGGCCGCAGGTACTTCTCCTTGAGCAGGTCGGTGCCGTACCTCGCCAGGATCCAGCCGACGTGCGAGGTGAACGTGCGCGCGCAGGCGATCGCCGCGCAGGCGTAGTATCCGACGCGCTCGTTCAGCAGGGCGTCCTCTAATATGCTGCGACCGCCGCCTCCGTGCTCGGCGGGCACGCAGGCGCCCAGGTAGTGCTGCGAGGCCAGCTCCTTGAGGAAGCCGTCCGGGTAGAGCACCTCCCAGCGGTCCATCTTCTCGACCAGCTCCGGGTCGAGCCGCTCGTCGAGGAACGCGCTCGCCTGGTCCTGATACGCACGCTCCTCCGGGGTCAGTTGGTCGTCGCCGATCATGGCTTCTGCTCCTTTACCAGCTCGTCTAGAAAGACGTAGGGGATGTCGCGCACCCGCTTGGCGCAGCGCTCGTCGTTGCCGACGATCACGTCGCAGCCAGCGTACATGGCCGTCGCGACGATGATGGCGTCCGGTAGGCGAAGGCCCGTTGTCGCCCGTTGCTCGGCTGCCCGATGGGCAACTGCTCTGTCTAGCTCCACGATCTCTAGACCCTGGCTCTCCAGGACCATCCTGACCCGTCGCAGTTCCCATCGGTCGCCCAGCCGCATCGGCCGTACCAGCAGTTCGAGCTCGGTGACCGTAGAGACGACGGCCTGCTTGGTTCCGTCGCGGATCTCGCTGAACAGGCCCTCTATCATCTCAACGTAGGGCTCGGTGTGATTCAGGTGGTAGATGATCGCGTTCGTGTCCAGACAGACCCGGCGTGCGGAATTCAGCTGTCCTTGGATGCCTCCTCCTCTTCTTCGTCCAGCGTCTTAGCCCACGATCCGCGCACTTCGCGCAGGTACTCGTCGATCTCCTCTTTCGTTTTGCCGTAGTA
Organism: Dehalococcoidia bacterium; assembly: GCA_040877745.1. Lineage (GTDB taxonomy): Bacteria > Chloroflexota > Dehalococcoidia > DSTF01 > RBG-16-68-14 > JBBDNH01. The sequence continues at coordinate 14,335 of JBBDNH010000117.1, read as the reverse complement.
TCCGGGCATGGAGCCGGCGGTGTAGGATACCCAGTCCTTCGGGCGCGGGTGGAGCACGAGGGCGCCATCCTCTATCTCCACGGCGACCTGGTCGCCGGGTTGTAGGCCCATCTCGCGCACGAGCCGCGCCGGTAGGGTGATCTGGTACTTGCTGCTGATCGTTGTCTTAGGCATGGTGCCTGCCTCCGAAGCAATGTAGGCCAATCCGGCCTCCCTTACTTTACTTCGGCCACTTCTCCTTGTCAACGGACGCTTCGCTTGGTATTCAGTATCTTTGCTTGGCATGGCTATGGGTTCGTTCGCACCTCCGAGTCCGCCCGAGGCTGGATGGATAGCAGCCGGTTGAGCGCGTTCATATATGCCTTCGCGGAAGCGACGATGATGTCCGTGTCGGCCCCCCGGCCGACGTAGCTGCGGCCGTCGCTCTCGATGCGGATGGTCACCTCACCCTGCGCGTCGATGCCCTCCGTGACGCTCTTCACGGCGAACTCGGTGAGCACGTTCGGTACCTGCACGATGCGGTTGATCGCCTTGTAGACCGCGTCGACCGGGCCCGTGCCTAGCGCGGCGTCCGCCTGCACCGAGCCATCGGGCGCGTTCAGGCGCACGGTCGCGGTCGGAGTCGCGTGGTCGCCCGACGTCACCTGGACGAAGTCGAGGTGGTAGACCTCCTCGCTCGTCCGCATCTTGTCCGCGACCAGCGCCTCCAGGTCGCGGTCATCGACCTCGTGCTTCTTGTCGGCGAGCTCCTTGAAGGCGAGGAAGGCGCGGTTCAGCTCCTCGTCGCTGAGGTGGAAGCCGAGCGCCTCCAGCCGCGACTTAAAGCCGTGCCGTCCCGACACCTTGCCGAGCACGATCTCGCCGCCCGTGGGCCAGCCGATGTCCTGCGCGTTCATGATCTCGTACGTCTCGCGCATCTTCAGGATGCCATCCTGGTGGATGCCGGACTGGTGCCGGAACGCGTTCCCGCCGACGATCGCCTTGTTCGGCTGAACGCTCATGCCGGTCAGGTCCGCTACGAGCCGGCTGGTGCGATAGATCTCGTTCGGCTTGATGTTGGTCTCCAGGTCGAAGAAGTCGGCGCGCGTGCGGATGGCCATCGCGACTTCCTCCAGCGAGGCGTTGCCCGCGCGCTCGCCGATGCCGTTCACACAGACCTCGATTGCGCGCGCGCCGGCGCGTACCGCGGCGAGCGAGTTCGCGACGGCCAAACCAAGGTCGTTGTGGCAGTGAACCGAGACGACCGCCTTGTGGATGTTCTTGACGTTTTCGAAGATCGATCGGATGAACGCCTCGAACTCCTCCGGCACGGTGTAGCCCACGGTGTCCGGGATGTTCACCGTCGTCGCGCCCGCGTCGATGCACTCCTGCAGCATCGTGTAGACGTATTCGCGTTCGGAACGAGTAGCGTCCATGGGGCTGAACTCGACGTTCTCGCAGTACTTCTTCGCGCGCGCCACCATGGTGGACGCCATCTCCAGCACCTCCTCCTTGTTCTTGCGGAGCTGGTGCATGAGGTGAATGTCCGAGCTGGAGAGGAACACGTGGATGCGCGCGCGTTCGGCGCCCTTGAGCGCCTCCCACGCCGCGTCGACGGCCTCCGGGTGGGCGTGGGCAAGCGCCGCGATGACGGGCCTGCGCACCGTGCGCGCGACCGTCGCGACGGCCTCCAGGTCGCCCCGCGAGGTCATCGGGAAGCCGGCCTCGATGATGTCGACGCCGAGCCGCTCGAGCTGCTGCGCGATTTCGACCTTGTCGTTCGCAGTGAGGGCGACGCCGGGCGACTGCTCGCCGTCCCTCAACGTGGTGTCGAATATGAGTACCTTCTCTGCCATTGGATCTCAACCTCCTGTGATTGACTCTGCGGGTCGGGCTTCAGCCCGACGGTCCGGCGCCTCGTCGGGCCCCCAC
>JBBDNH010000117.1:0-12414 GCA_040877745.1 Dehalococcoidia bacterium | reverse complement strand
CTCAACCTCCTATCAAAGTATGTAGTCGTGCGCCCTTCGGGGCCCCCTCGGCCTCTCTCAGGAGAGGGCAGGGGGCCGAAGCAGGTTGAGCAATGTCTTATCACCACCCCAGCCTAAAGGCTGGGGCATGGCTGGCCGGGTGCTATCGTTCATACTTCTCCAACCGTTCATCTTGCGTCCGAATGTATTCGACGATGATCGCGGCCGCCGCCTCCGGTACGGCCTTCCAGCCATATCGGCGCTGCCAGAAATGGTCGGTCCCGATTGCCGATCTGAGATCGGGCATCTGCTCGAACAGCCTCTTGGCGCTCAGTCCTTTGAGGTGGTTCATCGCACGGGAGAGGCCGGGCCGGTCTGTGGCGCGGAGCAAGATGTGCATGTGGTCGATGCATGTCTCGTACTCGATCACATCAATGCCCTTCTCAATTGCGACTTCGCCTATCAGCGCCTTCACCGTCTCCTCAACGTCTCCTTCAAGAAGCCACTTACGATGCTTGGTTGCGAACCACACGTGATACAACGGCACCGTGTAACCTCTTAGTCGATCATGCCCCACCGTTTACGGTGGGGTCGACGAACAGCTAACCCTGCCCCACCGTTTACGGTGGGGCCGTAGATGTGACTACTCTCCTATTTCTCCAGCACCGTCTCCCAGTCGTCCGCGTGGCCTTCTTCGTTCCCCAGCGCGCTCTCGAAGAGGCGGCGCGTTGTCGGGTCGTTCTCATCCTCGGAGAGCTTCACGTAGCCCTTGTACATCTCGATGGCCTTGTACTCGTCCTCGAGGTCGTCCTTAATCATCTTGGTCAGCGTGCCGCCGACCTTGATCGGATGCAGCTCCACGGTAAGGTCGCCGCCCAGGAGGTCGATGCGCTCCGCGAACATGTAGGCGTGGCGCATCTCGTCCATCGAGTGGCCTTCGAACATGGCCGAGATCGCCGGCGAGGCGATGCCCCGGCTCATCACGTGGTGCCAGCGATACTGGATGATCGCGGCCAGTTCGTCGGACACGGCGATGTTGAGCGCGTCGATGAGCTTGGAGCGGACTTTCTTCGCGGCCTTCGGCGCCCTTGCGCCGGAGGCGTCGGCGAGCAGCTTCGAGAGCTCGTGCGCGTGCTCCTCGGTCTCGCCCAGGATCTCCTCGAAGATCACGCGCGAGACCGGGTCGTTCGCGTCGCGGGCCATCTGCACGAGCTGCTGGTACATCGCCACGGCCTTCTTCTCGGCCGCGACGTTGTCCCTGAGCATGCGCGCGACGTTGCCGTGTGCGCCCGGCGTGATCTTGTCGAGCGCCGTCGTCGGTACGCCGCCCAGCAGGTCGATGCGTTCCGCGATGCGCTCCGCGTGGCTCATCTCCACCATCGAGACGCTCTTGAACATGCCGGCGATGGCCGGGCTCTGGATGCCGCGCGCCTGGATGTGATGCCAGAGGTACTGGATCGTGGACGCCAGTTCCTCGGACAGAGCCTCGTTCATCGCCGCGAGTAGCTTCTTGCTTCCCTTAGGCACCGGTTCCCTCCTTCAGCCAGCTCATCATGCCGCGCAGCTCTTCGCCCACCTGCTCAATCGGGTGCTCCGCGCCGGCGCGGCGCATCGCGAGGAAGCTCGGGCGGCCGGCCTGATTCTCCAGGATCCACTCCTTCGCGAACGTGCCGTCCTGGATCTCGGCCAGCACCTCGCGCATGTTCTCGCGCACGTGCTCGTCGATGATCCGCGGCCCGCGCGAGTAGTCGCCGTACTCGGCCGTGTCGCTGATCGTGTAGCGCATCGAGGCCATGCCGCCGGTGTGGATGAAGTCGACCAGCAGCTTGAGCTCGTGCAGGCACTCGAAGTAGGCGACCTCCGGCTGGTAACCGGCCTCGACGAGCGTCTCGAACGCCTTGGTGATCAGCGCCGTGACGCCGCCGCAGAGCACCGTCTGTTCGCCGAAGAGGTCGGTCTCGGTCTCCTCCTGGAACGTCGTCATCAGCACGCCGGCGCGCGCGCAGCCGATGCCCTTCGCGTAGGCGAGGCCGAGCTGCTTCGCGAGCTCGGTCGCGTTCTGGTGGACGGCGAGCAGCGCCGGCATACCGATGCCGTCCACGTAGAGCTGGCGCAGCATGTGGCCGGGCCCCTTGGGCGCGACCATGGTGACGTCGACCTCCGGCGGCGGCGTGATCTGGTTGAAGTGGATGTTGAAGCCGTGGGCGAACATGAGCATATTGCCCTCCGAAAGACCCTGCTCAATGTGCCCTTCGTACAACTCGCGCTGGACCTGGTCCGGCGCGAGCACCATGATCACGTCCGCCTCGCGCGATACGTCGGCAACCGTGCCGACCTTGAGGCCGGATTGCTCCACCTTGGCCCAGCTCTTCGAGCCCGGATAGAGCCCGACGATGACGTTAAGGCCGCTGTCCTTCAGGTTGAGCGCGTGCGCGTGTCCCTGGCTGCCGAAGCCGATCACGCCGATCGTCTTGTCTTTCAGCAGATTGAGGTCCGCATCCTTGTCGTAGTAGATCTCAGCCATGCTTGCCTGTGACTCCTTCCCGGCCCACCAGGGGGCGGTCGCTAAATCAAACTTCCTACCTTCGGCTTGCCCTCGCCCGCCGGGCGGTAGCGATGCTCTTCGCCCTTCGCACCATCGACGGCCATGGGCGTGCCCGCGCCGCGCGACATCGCGATGCGCCCCGTGCGCACGAGCTCCTTGATCCCGTACGGCGTGAGCATCTCGATGAATGCGTCCACCTTGTCCTCCGTGCCGGTCACCTCCACGATCATCGACTCGCCGGAGACGTCGACGATCTTGGCGCGGAAGATCCCCACGATCTCGATGATCGCGGTGCGTTCCTTCGGCGTCGCGACGATCTTCACCAGCGCCAGCTCTCGATGCACGATCTCGTGCTCGGTGAGGTCGGAGACCTTCACCACCTCGACGATCTTGTACATCTGCTTGGCCACCTGGTCGACGTCGGTCGTTGTGCCGTCGACGGTGAACGTCATGCGCGAGAGGCCGGGCACTTCGCTGTGGCCGACGGCGAGGCTCTCGATGTTGAAGCCGCGCTGACGCCACTTGCTGGCGATGCGATTCAGGACGCCCGGCCGGTTCTCGACCAGGGCGACGATCGTGTGTGTGCTCATGACGACCTCACCTTCTCAGGCTCCTCGACGAACTTCGGCAGGTCGACGGTCTCGGAGAGCGCGGCGCCCGGCGGCATGGCCGGGAACGTGTCCTCGTGCTGCTCGACCTCGAAGTCGATGACCACCGGACCCGGGTGCTGAATGGCCTTTTCGATCGCCGGCCCGACGTCGGCCTTCTCCTTTACGCGCATGCCCGCCATGCCGAACGCCTCGGCGAGCTTGATGAAGTCGGGCTGGAACAGCCGCACGGACTGCAGGTTGTCCTCGTAATACATGTGCTGCCACTGGCGCACCATGCCCAGGTGGTTGTTGTTGATGATGGCGAACTTGATCGGCAGCTCGTACTCGACGATCGTCGCCAGCTCCTGAAGCGTCATCTGGAAGCCGCCGTCGCCGCAGATCGACCAGACCAGGCTCTTCGGCTTGGCGAACTGCGCCCCGATCGCCGCCGGGATCTCGAAGCCCATCGTGCCCAGTCCCCCCGAGGTGACGAAGCTGCCCGGGTTGTCGCCCCAGAAGAACTGCGCCGCCCACATCTGGTGCTGCCCAACGCCGGTCACGTAGTAGGCGTCCGGCCCCGACATGTCGTAGATCGACTTGATCACGTACTGCGGCAGCACCTTCTGGACGTTCGGGATGGTGATCGACGGATGGTCACGACGGATCTCCTGAATGTGGTTGTACCACGCGTCGTGGCGGGCGTTCTCCACCAGCGGGTTGAGCTGCTTCAGCACCTGCTTCACATCGCCGACGATCGGCACCGTGGTCTTGACGTTTTTCCCGATCTCCGCCGGGTCGATGTCGATGTGGATGATCTTCGCGTTCGGGGCGAAGTCCTTTAGCCTGCCGGTCACCCGGTCGTCGAAGCGCATGCCGATGCCCATCACGAGGTCGGCCTCGCCGATGGCGATGTTGTTCCAGTACATGCCGTGCATCCCCGGCATCCCCATGAACAGCTCGTGCGAGCCGGGGAAGCCGCCCAGGCCGAGCAGCGTGCAGATGACGGGGATATGCGCGCGCTCGGCGAGCTCTCGCAGCTCATCGTACGCGCGCGAGATGACCACTCCGTGGCCGGCCAGGATCAGCGGTCGCTCGGCCTCCGCGATGAGCTGGGCCGCCTTCTTGATCTGACCGGGGTGTCCCTTGGTGACCGGCCTATAGCTGCGCATCTCGATCTTCTCCGGGTAATGGAACTCGGCCTCCTGCTGCTGGAGGTCGCGCGGGATGTCGACCAGCACAGGGCCGGGCCTGCCGGTCGTTGCGATGTGGAACGCCTCGCGCATCGTGCCGGCGAGCTCGTTGATGTCGAGCACCAGGTAGCTCTGCTTCGTGATCGGCACCGTGATGCCGGTGATGTCGGCTTCCTGGAAGCCGTCGCGGCCGATCAGCCACGAGACGACGGCGCCCGTGATGCAGACCAGCGGCACGGAGTCCATCCACGCGTTCGCGATGCCGGTCACGAGGTTCGTCGCGCCGGGACCGGACGTCGCCCAGCAGACGCCGGCCTTGCCGCTGATGCGAGCGTAGGCGTCGGCGGCGTGCGCCGCGGCCTGCTCGTGCCGTACGAGGATGTGGCGGATCTGCGGGTACTGGGGCAGCGTGTCATAGAGAGGCAGGTTGGCGCCGCCCGGGTAGCCGAAGATGTACTCGACTCCCTCGCGGGCGAGGCACTCCATCACGATCTGAGCTCCGGTTTTCTTCATCGCTGTTCCTCCGCTTGTCGCCTGAACGACTACGGCCCCGATGTTCTCGGGGCCGGTCCTCAGTTTCCGTCTAGTAGCGTTGCTACGCGGCCGAGGACCTTACCTACCTACCTCCAGCAGGAGCAGGACGAGGCTAACCAGGCCGGCGATGCCTGTCGTCTGGCTCTCGATTGCGCGGCTTTGGGCTGTCTTCATGTTCATCGTGGGTTCCTAATCGAACAGTGTACTGGCCTCCATAACCAATGTCAATAAGTGACCGCGAATGTCGCGCGCGCTACCGCCTCCGCGGCCGCGCCAGCCACGCCGCGCCCTCGAACGCCGGCCGCAGCGGCCCGAGCCGGCCGACGACGCGCCGGTAGCTGCTCTCGCCACGCACGAGCGCAACGAGCGTTCCCCAGAAGCGGTCGCTGCGGCGCATCACCGCGATGCACGGCCGCGGCATGCGCTGGAACAACGATTGCAGCTTCGTCGACAGTACGATCTCCGGCATCAACTCGCGCTCGACGGCAGCCTCATACGAACGCAGGTCCGAGGTCTCGCCGCCCAGTAGGCGGCCGATCGCCTCCGCGGCGAGACGGCCGCTGGCGAACGCGGCGGAGATGCCCTCCCCCGAGAGCGGGTCGACGAGGCCCGCGGCATCGCCGGCGAGGAGCCCGGGCCCGCTCGCGATGGGCGCGCCCGGCGCGCGGAGCGGCAGGTAGTGCCCGCGCAGACCCGAGAGCTGCGCTTCGTCGAGGTCGAGGTGGCGGCACAGCGCGCCGAGCCGGTCGCGCAGCGACGGCCCGACCCAACGCCAGCCGCCCACGCCCACGTTCAGGTGGTCGCGTTTGGGGAAGAGCCAGCCGTAGCCGCCGGGGACTCCGCCGAAGTCGAGCGCGATGGCGCGCTCCCACGTTTCGCCGAGGCCATCGTCCGCCGGGATGTTGCCTTCGAGCGCCACGGCCGCCGTTCCCGCCGGCGCAAGGCCGAGCGCGCGCGCCACGACGCCGTTCGCGCCGTCCGCGCCGGCAAGCGTCCGGGCGCTGTAAGCGTCGCCGTTTGCGCGAACGGTGACGCCGCTCGGCCCGACCTCCACCTCGCGGACCGCCGTGCCGTCGCGGAACTCGGCGCCCGCGTGCGCGGCCTGGTCCGCGAGATAGGCGTCGAGGCGGCAGCGCTGCGTCATGTAGCTGAGCGGCTCCGGCGACGAGCGCACGAACGGTCTGCCGTGCCGGAAGCTGACTCGCACCTCGGTCACCGTGCGTTCGATAACCGGCGTGAGGTCGATGCCCGCCTCGCTCGCCGCCTGGATCGTGACGCCCCCGCCGCACGGCTTATCGCGCGGGAAGCGCGCTCGGTCCAGCATGAGTACGCGCGCGCCGCGCTCGGCGAGCAGGCGCGCCGTCGTGCTACCGGCCGGCCCGGCGCCCACGACGATGGCGTCGTATGCGGTCACGAACTGAGTGTAGCAGGGCCTTCGTCTGTAGGATCGGGCAGCCGCAGCAGCACGACGATCGCCGCCGCGCCGAGCGCTTCCAGCACCAGGAGATCCGGGCTGAAGTCGACGTGCCATGGCTTCGCGCGCCAGTCGTAGCGCTTGAACGGCAGCAGCCACGGGATGCGCCCGCCGTGCCAGAGGTCGCCCAGGAGATGGACGGTGTACGCCGTCGCAAACGCGCGGCCCCAGCGGGCGCCCATGAGTTTCGATGCGCCGAGCGAGAGTACGCCGACGCTCAGCGGCGTGTGCGCGATGTGCCGCGCCGTGGGCGTGATGCGCAGCACCCATGAGAGCGTCTTATCGATCATATCGGGCACCAGCGCGCCCAGGATGGCGGGCGCGTTGCCCGCCCGGAAGCCGGCGAGCCTGTTAACGGCGAGCGCGGTAGCGACGTGGGCCGTGGGGAGCATCGCCTCATGCTACAGACGGCGCTCCGTAGACGCCAGCGGATAGTGCTTGGTCGGGTGGGGGTGGGGAGAAGCCGCGGGTTTCAACCCGCGGAGCAATGGCGCCATCGTGCTAGCATGGTCAGCGATGCTGACCGAAGTGCCTCCGGACGAACGAGAGCCGCTTCGCCCGCTGTTCGCCGGCTTCCCTGGCCTGCACGGCTGCCTCGATGCGATCTTCGAGGGCACGGCGGGCATCGCCTGGGCGGACGACTCGGCCCGGCCCTCGGTCGCGCTTCTGCAGCTCGACTTCGACTTCCTGGCCGGCGATGCCAGCCAGCAGGCGGCCGAGCATGCGGTGCGCCAGCTCGAGCCGCCGGTCTCGCTGGCCGTTTCGAGCGTCGACTGGGAGCCGCTGCTGCGGCGCGTCTGGGGCGACCGCCTGAGCGCGTACACTCGCGAGGCCTTCCGTCCAGGCGACTGGGACCGCGCGCGGCTGGCCGGCTTCGTAGCAGCGCTGCCGGAGGGCTACACGCTCCTTCGTATCGATGCCGCGAACGTGGGCCGCTTCGCGAAGCTGGCCGACTCGCTGGTCTACAACTTTCCCTCGCACGACGACTTCCTCGCGCGCGGTGTTGGCTTCGGAGTCGAGCACCAGGGGCGCTTCGTCTCGGGCTGCTCGTCGTTCACGATCAGCAGCCGCAGCCTGGAGTTCGAGATCCAGACGCACCCCGACTTCCGCCAGCGCGGCCTCGCGACCGCGGCCGCGGCCAGGATGATCGAGCACTGTATCGATGTCGGGCTGGAGCCCTGCTGGGACGCCCACAACCCGATCTCGGCCGCGCTCGCGACGAAGCTCGGCTTCGTCGAACCGGCGCCATATACGGCGTACGAGATCGAGTAGGCATTCATGCCTACTCGCGTAGGCCAGGCTACTGGTTCAGCGTGATGATCGCGGCTGAGAGGAACATGATCTGCGCGCCGAGCCCGGCCAGGAAGAGCAGGTAGCCGACTGCTCGGTCCCACGCGTGGAGGAAGAACCCCAGGACGAGGTTGATCGACAGAATACCGAGCGCGGTGATCGGGATGCTGAGCAGCTCCTCCTTCTCACCGAAGCCGAGCGTGGTGAACGTGAACGGGATGCTGTCCGGCAGGCCAGGGTACTGGTGGAAGACGTAGCTCAGCGTGACGGCGAAGCCGAGGATCGACGCCAGCGCCAGCATCTGCGCGAGCGGGTCGTGCCAGAAGGGCAGGGCGGCGATAGACGTGCGCTCGGTCACCTGCGGTAGCGAGACCACCTGGCCGAGCTTCTGATGGCCCTGGAGCTCCTCCGCGAAGCGCACTTCGTCGCTCACCGAAATGCCGTAGGTGCGCTCCGTCGTGACGACGTAGAGCAGCTCCTCGTGGCTGGTATGCGTCGCATAGAAGATCACGTCGCCCAGCTCGCCGACGTGGCCGTGGCCGACGTGATGGCCCAGCCAGCTAACACCGCTCACCTTGGGCGGCGGCAGCTCGCGTCCGGGCACCAGCCGCTCGATGCGGTCCATCGGGATCAGCTGCCGGATGTCGCCCCAGTGGATCGTTAGGCCGTTCTGGTCCAGGTAGTAGCGCAGCGTCAGGCAGCCGTACGTCCAGTAGGCGAATAGGCAGCCGAGGCCGAAGAAGAACGCCGCCGCCAGATGCGGCCCGACGGCGGGCAGGTCGACAGGCTGCGTCAGGCCGCGCCAGAGCAGCAGGCCCGAGAACAGGAAGCACCACAGCGTGAGGATGCTCCCGACGAGCACGCCAAGCGCCGTGCGCGGGTGCAGCTCGGAGATCACGCTAGGCTTTAACTCCCTGCCCCTGGCGGCCGGCCGGCTGCGCGGCGGTCCGCGGCGTCACGGGCGTCACCCAGTGGGCGTACTTGGGGTTCTTGCCGCGCATCGCGTCGAAGTAGAGGCGCTGGAGCTGGCGCGTGATCTCGCCTGGCTCGCCCGTGCCGATCGCGCGACGGTCGACCTCGGTCACGGCGGTCACGTGGGCGGCCGTACCCGTCATGAAGCACTCGTCCGCGATGTAGAGCTCGCTCCGGTCGATCGAGCGCTCGACGGTCTCGATGCCGAGCTCGTCGCGCGCAAGCGTGATCACGGTATCGAGCGTGATGCCCTCCAGGATGTTGTCCGACGGCGCCGGGGTGACGAGCTTGCCCTTGCGCATGATCACGATGTTTTCGCCGGTGCCTTCGGAGACGTGGCCGCGGTCGTCGAGCATGATCCCTTCGTCGAAGCCGTTCGACTGCGCCTCGGTGCGCGCCAGCGCCGAGTTGATGTAGAGGCCGTTCACCTTCGCGCGCGCCGGGATACCCAGGTCGTCGACGCGACGCCAGGTGCTGGTCATGCAGCGGATGCCCTTCTCGAGGTCGAGGTAGTCGCCGAACGGTTCGAGGAAGATCAGGAAGTCCTGCTCCACGTCGTGCATGCGCGGCCGGATCGTCTCCTCGCTCTGGTAGGCGATCGGCCGGATGTAGACGTCCTCCGAGTAGCCGTTGCGGGCTGCTAGCTCGCTCGTCAGCTCGCACAGCTCATCATCGCTCGGACGAAGCTCGATGTGCAGGATGTGGCAGCTTCGGCGCAGGCGCTCGTAGTGCTCGCGCAGGCGGAAGATGTAAAGCTTGCCGTCATCGGCGTTCCAGTTGCCGCGGATGCCCTCGAAGCACGCCGTGCCGTAGAGGAACGCGTGCGTGCGAATGCCGATCTTCGCGTCCCCCAAGGGAACGAACTGGCCCTGGAAGTAGGCAGTGGGCGTAGGCATCCGAGCAGCTCCTTTCCGAAGCGATAGGTGGCTGTCAGTATACCAGGACACCCAGATACGAGCTATCGGGCTTGGCCCGCAGCATATGCTCGACTACAGTGGCAGCGATGTCGATCGGCGGAGGTGGCAGGATGGCGAATATCGCACCCAGATGGTCGTGGATTCGCCGAGTAGACGCGTGGCTGCTCGCGACCGTGTTGGTCGCGTTTGGTCTGCGGCTAGCGTGGGCGCTCTACGCTGACGCCGACCCAACGGACGGCCGCTTCGACGACTCGCTGCTGTACCACTTCCTGGCCATTGGCATCCGGGACCACTCGACGTACGTCAACCCGTTCACCGGCGTGGCGACGGGCACGTGGCCTCCCGGCTATCCGGCGTTCCTGGCCGCTGTGTACAGTATCTTCGGGGTCAACGTGAAGGCGGCGCTAGCGGTCCAGGCGCTGCTAGGAGCGCTCACGGTCGGTGCGACGTACCTCCTGGGGCGCCAGCTCTTCGATCGAGTGAGCGCCGCCATTGCGGCCCTTCTTCTGGCCGTCATGCCCGGCCAGATCTTCTTCGCGGGCATCCTCTGGTCGGAGGTGCTGTTCACGCTGCTCTTCGTCTTGGCGCTGATCGCCATTGCCGCGCTCTCCTCGCGTCCCGAGCGCGAGAGACTCGCGTGGGCAGTCGCTACGGCGCTCCTTGTTGCAGCCGCCGCCTACGTCCGCGAGACCGGCCTGCTGCTGATCCCGGTCGCGGCCCTCTACTGGGGCTGGTCGCTGAGAAGCTGGAGGTCGTCCCTTCGCTTCGCCGGTGCGGCCGCCCTCCTCGTCGCGCTGCTCATCCTGCCGTGGGCTGTCCGCAACACCACCCAGCTCGATGGCTTCGTCGTGCTCAGTAGCAGCACCGGAACGAACTTCTGGCGCGGCCACCACAGCGGCGCCACCGGCGGCTTCGACTCGATCGAGCCGCTCATCGCGGCAAGCAAGCCGCGCGACCAACCCGGCGGCGAGGCCGACGCCCACCAGCGAGGCATGCGCGAGGGGCTGGAGTTCCTGGCGAGGAACCCGCTGGACGAAGCGAAGCTGTCCACCGCCAAAGTCCGCTGGCTCTACCAGGGAGACCGCCGGAGCCTACAGCTCACGGAGGCAGACGGGCAGGTCTCGCTTCTGCGCGCTGGCGTGCGCTCCGTCTTCGGCCACCTCGCCGACGCTGCCTATTACGCCGTGCTCACGCTCTCCGGCGTCGCAATGGTCCGCTGGGTTCGCGAACGTGGGAGTCGACCGATACTGCCCGTGCTCGCTATCGGCGTCGTGACGCTGGGATACGTGGCGTTCTGGGGAGATGCGCGCTTCCACGCGCCACTGATGCCGCTGTTCTGCCTGCTGGCTGGCTGGGCCCTCCAGCCGCTCCTACGTCCGCCTGCGTAGGTTCGAGTGCACCTCGTCCAGGTCTTGCACGCTCAGCTCGACCGCCTGTGAGGCGATGCGCAGCCGCTCGAAGTCGCCACCATCCAGCGAGTCCACCAGCTCCCGCAGGCGCTCTACCAGATTCTCGAGCGCTCCGGCGCCTTCCACCTGCAACTCCAGCATGCCCTCGGGCGCCTCGAACGCGCGCCAGCGCTCCTGCGCGTGCTCCAGCGTTGCGAGCAGCCGGTCTGTGTCCAGTAGCGCCTCGCTCGTGTCGGAGTAGCCGCTCTGGCTCATCGCCAGCCAGCGCTCGTACCACACGCCGGAGGCCTCGCCCACCTCACGCAGGACGGCGGTCGCCTGCTGGACGAAGGCCGGGTTATCGGACACGGCGGGTGTGCTCCTACGCGGGCGCCTGTCCGTCTGAGGGCTGGTCAGGCGACTGAATGACCAGGCGCTGGCCCTCCGGCGTCTCGACGCTGTCGACGGTCGCGCCGTCGAGCGCCTGCGCGACGTCCTCGGCGACGACCAGCACCTTACGGTCGTCGTGCTCCACGACGTGGTCGCCGTCGCGTTCCTCGTCCATCGCCAGCCCGAACCCCTCCGGCGACGGCGCGAGCCGCAACACCTGCGACTCCTCGCTCGAATTGGCTTCCAGGGCCTCTTTCAGGGTGGCTGCGGCCTTGTCCGTCACAGTCAGCATGCGTCGTCCTCCTTCATACAGCGTTCACTGGCCACACTCCCACCCTACCATCCTTGTCAAATGCCGCCTCGGTGGTACACTGGACTCCGCTCACGCAAGGAGTGCCACCATGACCAACATCAGCAAGCTCATCGACAGCCACCTGGACGAGGCGATCGCCCAGCTGTCCGACTACGTCGCCCTCGCGAGCGTGGCCGCGCAGAAGCAGGCGATCCCGGAGACGGCCGAGTTCGTGCGCGGCATGCTGGAGGGCGTCGGCGCGACGGCGGAGATCCTGCCCAAGGAGAAGCCCGGCAATCCCGTCGTGCTCGGTGAGCTGCCGGGCGAGTCGGCGGCGACGCTGCTGCTCTACAACCACTACGACGTTCAGCCCGCCGAGCCGTTCGATCTCTGGACCGGCCCGCCCTTCGAGCAGCGCCGTGACGGCGACCGCCTCTTCGGCCGCGGCATCAGCGACAACAAGGGCCACCTCATCTCGCGCCTGCTCGCCATCCGCTGCCTGCAGGAGGTCCTTCCGGGGAAGGACGGCAAGCTGCCGGTCACGATCAAGTTCCTGATCGAGGGCGACGAGGAGATCGGCAGCCCGATGCTGGAGGAGTTCGTCCTCAAGCACCGCGAGCGCCTCGCGTCCGATGTCTGCCTGCACGAGGGCGGCGGCGTGAACGCCGGCGGGCGGCCGCACGTCTCCCTTGGCGTGAAGGGCATCCTGGCGATCCAGCTGCGCGTGCGCACGGCCAAGCGCGACTCGCACTCGTCGCTCGGCGCCACCGTGCCGAACGCCGCCTGGCGGCTCGTCTGGGCGCTCGCGACGCTGAAGGACCCCGACGAGCGCATCCGCATCCCCGGCTTCTAC
>JBBDNH010000116.1:0-5481 GCA_040877745.1 Dehalococcoidia bacterium | reverse complement strand
GAACCGCCCCTACAACATGAGCTGCCAAGACAAGGTTGCTCGGCCATCCGTTTATCCGTTCCCCATCCGTTGACAGCTAGTTCCCCGTGCCAGCCCCGATCGCGAGGCCCATGCCGATGCCCTCACCCCAGCCTCGCTTCCAGGAGCGAACGTGTCCGAGAGATCGCCCCTCTCCCGCTGGCGGGAGAGGGGATGGGGTGAGGGCGTTCCAGCGACCAACAACCAGCAACCCCCTAGATCCCCGTCCCCGCGCCGATCGCGATCCCGATACCGTATGTGATCGCCGCGGTGGCCGCGCCGATGACGAGCTGTCGCGCGCCGCTGTAGAGCCCGCTCCGGCCGGTAAAGAGCGAGACCGTCATGCCGACCGAGAATAGGGCCACACCGCTCAGCGCGGCGCTGACGCCGAACTGCGCCCAGCCCGCGCCCGTGAAGTAGGCGAGCACGGGCACGACGGCGCCCGCGCCGAACGCGAGGAACGAGCCGATCGCGGCGCCCCAGGGCGAGCCGAGCGACGCCGGGTCGAGGCCCAGCTCCTCGCGGGCGAGCGTGTCCAGCGCGACGTCCTTGTCTTCCAGGATGCGGTCGGCCAGGCGCTCGGCCTCGGCCTGGGGGACGCCCTTCGCGCGATAGATCAACGCCAGCTCGGCGCGCTCCTCCTCGGGCGCCAGCAGCAGCTCGGTCTCCTCCAGCGCGATCTGGCGCTCGAAGAGCTCGCGCTGGGCGCGCATCGAGACGTACTCGCCGGCGCCCATCGAGCCCGCGCCCGCGAGCAGCCCCGCAACGCCCGCGAGCACAACGAACTTGGCGTCGGCTTGCGCGCCGGCGAAGCCCATCACGAGCGCGAGGTTCGACACGAGACCGTCGCTGACGCCGAACACGGTGGCGCGCAGCGTGCCGCCGCCGCCCGTGCGATGCCAGCGCTCGTGCTTCGCGATGGTAGAGGGCGCGGCCGGGCCGGTGAGGCCGCTCACGGTGCGGAAGTGACGCCGCTCGTCAGACGCGAGGTCGCGCACAGCCGCGTCCTGCTCAGGCTCCAGATACGCGCCGACGTCGCCCGCTTCGAACGTCTCGACCATGGGCAACACGGCGCCCGCGCCGAAGAGGCGCGCGAGCAGTCCGAGGATGCGCACACGCAGACTGACGCGGTGCCTGGGCAGGTCGATGCCCATTTCGCGCAGGCGCCCGGCCATGATGGCGGCGTGGCGGTCCTCGTCGCCGGCGATCTCGAGCAGGATCTGGCTGCGTTCGTCCGAGCGCTCGTGCTTGGCGAGGACGCGATAGAGCGCGGCGGCGTCCAGCTCCCCGAGGTAGTTCTCGATCAGCAACTTCGGCGCGATGTCGACCTTGACGGTGGTAGGGGGAGGCGAGGCTTGTGTCATCAACTAGAATTATAGCGATGAGCGAGATGGTGACCGAACGCTGGAGCCACCGCGAGGCCGTGGTGAACGGCGTGCGCCTGCACTACGTCGAATCGGGCGAAGGGCCGCTCGTCGTGCTGCTGCACGGCTTCCCGGAGTTCTGGTACTCGTGGCGGCGCCAGATCCCCGCGCTCGCCGAGGCCGGCTTCCGCGTCGTCGCGCCGGACCAGCGCGGCTACAACACGTCGGATAAGCCGCGGGGAGTGGCCAGCTATCGCATCGAGACGCTCGTCGACGATGTCGCGGGGCTGATCGAGCACGCCGGCGAGTCGAAGGCGACCGTCGTGGGTCACGACTGGGGCGGCGCCGTGGCGTGGATGACGCCAATGCTGCGGCCGGAGGTCGTCGACAAGCTGATCGTGCTCAACTCGCCGCACCCGGGCGCGTTCCAGCGCGAGCTGCGCTCGCCGGCGCAGCTGCTGAAGTCGTGGTACATGTTCTTCTTCCAACTGCCGTGGCTACCGGAGGCCGCGCTGCGCATGGGCGACTTCCGCGCCATCGAGCGGCAGCTCACGAGCGACCCCGTGCCGCCGGGCGCGTTCAGCGAGGACGACATCGCGGCGTACAAGGAGGCGCTGCGCCAGCCGGGCGCGCTTACCGCGGCGATCAACTACTATCGCGCCGCCGTGGGCAGAAACCCGCTCGGCATGTCGCGCCTCGTGCGGAGCATCGACGTGCCGACGCTGCTGATCTGGGGCGAGCGCGACAACTACCTGGGCAGGCGCTTGACCGAGGGACTGGAGCAGTGGGTGCCGAACATCCGCGTAGAGCGGATCGCGGAGGGCAGCCATTGGGTGCAGGTCGACAGCGCGCCGCGCGTGAACGAGCTGATGATCGCGTTCCTGCGCGAGGGCTCGGCGCACTGAACGCCGTTCATTCGTACTTGACACCAAGACGGCGCGAATAGTACGTTGCCCTCGCATGCTGGCAGGCGGTAGACCTGCCGCCACGAAGCTGAGGAGGGCCACACCCACATGGAGTTGAAGAACGTCGTCCTGGTAGACGGAGTCCGGTCCGCGTTCGCGCGCGGCGGTCGAGGCAAGATGGTCGCCACGCGTCTCGACGAGGCCGCCGTGACCGTGCTGAGGGCGCTCATGGAGCGTAACCCCAAGGTCAAGCAGAACATGATCGAGGACATCGGCCTCGGCAACGTCGGCGGCGTGCGCGAGCTCGTCGGCATCGGCGCGAACAGCGTCGCGCGGCTAGCGGGCTTCCCGGAGCACGTCTGCTCGTTCGACACGAACCGCCAGTGCGGCTCCAGCATGGAGACGCTGCACCGCGTGGCGCAGTCGATCATGGTGGGCGCGAGCGACTGCGGCATCGCGCTCGGCATCGAGCGCATGGGCCGCACGCTCGGCGGCGGCGGCGGCAATCGAGCGGAGCGCAACCGCGTGACGGAGTTCAACAAGCGGCTCCAGGAGCAGACGCCGGAGCAGCGCAACATGGCGTCCGACCACAGCGAATACTTCTCGGTGCCGTTCCCGGACTACATCCTCGACTCGCCGCCGTTTCAGTCGATGACGCAGACCGCGCAGAACGTCGCCGAGATCTACGGCCTGAGCCGCGAGGAGATGGACGAGTTCGCAGTGCTGAGCCAGAAGAAGTACGCGGACGCGATCGACAAGGGCATCTACAAGGACGAGATCATCCCGCTCGAGGTCGAGACGCCGATCTTCGACGACGAGGGCAACTGGCGGCCCGACGAGCGCGGCGAGATGACCGTGTTCGACGTGGACGAGAACATGCGCCGCGGCACCAACATCGAGGGCCTGAGCCAGCTCAAGCCGGTCGCCGGCATCCAGAGCTTCGGCAACCAGGACCTGCGCATCACGGCGGGCAACTCCTGCCCAACGAACGACGGCGTCACGGCGGCGCTGCTGATGAGCGAGGAAAAGGCGCGCGAGCTCGGCCTGGAGCCGCTCGCGCGCATCGTCGGCATGGGCGTCGCCGGCGTGAAGCCGCAGGTGATGGGCATCGGCCCCATCCCGGCGACGAAGAAGGCGATGAAGCACGCCGGCATCACCGCCGGCCAGATCGACCGCGTAGAGTTCAACGAGGCCTTCGCCGCGCAGGTGATCCCATCCTGCAAGGAGCTGGGCATCCCGCTCGACCGGGTGAACGTAAACGGCGGCTCGATCGCCATCGGGCACCCGCTCGGCGCGACGGGCGCGCGACTCGTCTCGACCGTCGCGAAGGAGCTGCGACGCTCGGGCACGAAGTACGGCCTGGCGACGCAGTGCATCGGCGCGGGCATGGGCATCTCGACCATCGTCGAAGCGCTGTAGGCGCACCGAAGCAAAGGATCGATCACGAAGGAGCAGGTGCGCAACCTGCTCCTTCGTGGTAACGGAAGCATGAAGCAGCCTGACCTCTCGCCGGACGCGCCCTGGAAGCGCCGGTTCCGCGCCTGGACGCTCGTCGCCGCGTCGGTGGCGTCGCGCGAGCCGTCGCGCGGCATCGCGACGGCGAACCGATCGGGCGTCTACCAGCTCTACGCGTGGGACGTCGCCTCAGGGGAGCTGCGCCAGCTCACGTTCGCCGAGACGGGTAAGGTCGGCGGCTCGCTCAGCCCCGACGGGCGTCACATCTATTACCTCGACGACGAGCAGGGGAACGAGATCGGCCACCTGGTGCGCGTGCCCTACGAGGGTGGCGAGGCGGAGGACGTGACGCCGGACCTATCTCCGTATGCGCTCGGCGCGCTGGCGATCAGCCGCGACTGCAACACGCTCGCGTTCACGACGGCCACGCGCGAGGGCTTCCACACCTATCTCGCGCCGCTGGGGCCGGAGGGCGAGGTGGGCGAGCGACGGCTGCTCTATCACACCACCGCGCTGATGCGCGGCGTGACGCTATCCTACGACGGCGCGATCGCGGTGCTCGGCCTCACGGAACGAAGCAAGTCGACTGACTCGGACCTCGCCGCGTTCGATACGGCGTCCGGCGACCGCATCGCCGACTTGTACGTCGAGGGCGCGAGCATCGGCATAACGCGCACCTCGCGCGTGCCCGGCGACGAGCGTGTGCTCTGCACGACGAACGAGAGCGGCCTTCGGCGGCCGCTGATCTGGAGCCCGCGCTCCGGAGAGCGCGTCGACCTGGCGTTCGACGACGTGGCCGGCGAGCTGCTGCCGGTCGATTGGTCGGACGACGCCCGCAGGCTGCTGCTCATGCAGGTGAACGAGGCCGTCCAGCGGCTGGCCACGTACGACCTCGACTCCGGAGAGCTGACGTGGCTCGATCATCCTTCGGGCATGATCATCGGCGCGCACTTCGCGCCGGAGGGCGAGATCTACGCGCTGATGAGCGACTCGGCCCGGCCGCAGCGCGTGCTGGCGCTGGACGCGGGAACGGGCGCCGAGCGACGGGTGCTGCTGGAGGGCGAGCCCGCGCCGGAGGGCGCCAAGTTCCGCTCGGTGTCGTATCCGTCGACGAACGGCGCGCGCATCCAGGCCTGGCTCGCGACGCCGGGCGGGAAGGGGCCGTTCCCGGCGATCCTCGAGGTCCACGGCGGCCCGACGGCCGTCACTATGCAGGGCTACTTCCCGCGCAGCCAGATGTGGCTCGACCACGGCTGGGCCGTGCTCAGCATCAACTATCGCGGCTCGACGACGTTCGGCCGTGACTTCGAGAAGTGCATCGAGGGCGACCTCGGGCACTGGGAATCGGACGACATGGCCGCCGGCCACGCCTGGCTCGTCGAGAACGGCGTCGCGCGGCCGGACGAGGTGTTCCTCTTCGGAGGCTCGTACGGCGGCTACCTGACGCTGCTCGGCCTGGGCAAGCTGCCCGAGCTGTGGGCGGGCGGCATGGCGTGGGTGGCGATCGCGGACTGGAAGCTGATGTACGAAGACCAGGCCGAGACGCTGCGGCGATATCAGGTGGCGCTCTTCGGCGGCACGCCCGACGAGCTGCCGGAGGCGCACGAACGGGCGTCGCCGGTCAGCTACGCCGACCGCGTCGACGCGCCCGTGCTGATCATCCAGGGCCGCAACGACACGCGCTGCCCGTCGCGGCAGATGGAGGCCTACGAGGAGAAGATGCGCGAGCTGGGCAAGGA
>JBBDNH010000115.1:0-5487 GCA_040877745.1 Dehalococcoidia bacterium | reverse complement strand
GGCCCCGCGCTGCTGCTTCCGGAGATCGAGCGCGCGATCGTCGGTGTCGACGAAGCGAACCTGCAGGCGCTCCAGCAGGCGTGCGCCGAAGCCGCGGAGCGCATCGTGACGCATCAGCCACCTCAAGAGATCGCCGACGCGGTGCGCGAGGCGCACGCGCGACTGAGCAGCGAGAGCGTCGCCGTGCGTTCGTCCGCCACAGCGGAGGACATGCCGCAGGCGAGCTTCGCCGGCCAGTACGATAGCTTCCTCAACGTGCGCGGCGCCGATGCCGTGATCGAACGCATGCTACACGTCTGGGCGTCGCTCTACTCCGCGCACGCGGTCGCGTACCGGCGCCGCCAGCAGATCCCGGACACGGGCATGCGCATGGCGGTGATCGTGCAGCAGCAGCTGGCGGCGGACGCGGCGGGCGTGCTCTTTACGCGAAACCCGGTCACCGGAGACGACGACCACTTCTTCGTCAACTCGACGTTCGGGCTGGGCGAGGGTGTGGTCGCTGGGCACATGGCGACCGACCACTTCGGCGTCCACCCGGCGACGGGCGAGGTGGTGTCGCGCGAGGTCTCGACCAAGCCGCACATGATCGCCCTCTCGCGCTCGGGCGGCGTCGTCGAGGTCAACGTCGATGCGGCAAAGCAAGACCAGCCGTCGCTCCAGGATGGCCAGCTCCGCGAGCTGAGCGCGCTCGCGGCCACCGTGCGCTCGCTGTTCGGCGGCGGGCACCAGGACATCGAATTCGCGCTGCACCACGGCGCGCTGCACCTGCTCCAAGCGCGGCCGGTTACGGCGATCAGCGTGGAGCCGGAGTTCACCATCGCGTGGGAGAACCCCGAAGACGAGAAGCGCCTCTGGGTGCTCCAGAGCATCGGTCAGCGCAAGGCGATCCCCATGAAGCGGCTGGAGATCGACGCCATGGAGCGCTACGCTGCCGGCTCCCAAGTCTGCTTCGCGGAGACGGGCTCGCCCATGGCGCGGATGCACCAGGGCATCTACCAGAACGGCTACCGCTACGTGCGGCCTGCGGACGACCCCGATGAGGAGATCGCGCAGCGACTCGAGCGCTTCCAGGCCGGTGTCAGGGTCTACGCGGACCAAAACCGCTCGTGGTGGGATGAGGCGCTCCGGCCGGAGGTAGAGCGAGCGCTGGCCAGCATCGATGCGTTCCGGCCGCGCGGCGCGCCGCTTGCCGCGCTGATTGAGCACCTGGAGCAGGCCATGGACGTCTTCGGTCACGTGCTGGGCGACCTGCACTGGCGGCTCGCCGCGCGCATCGTCGACGGTGGCCAGCTCACGTGGTCGGAAAGCTTCGCCGAGATCACAGGCCTGCCAGAACACGAGGCCGGCGTGCTGGTGCAGGCGATCGAGAACGAGACGACGATGATGCTGCGCTGGCTGCGTAAGCTGGCGCGCGCGGTCCAACTGGACGC
The DNA here is from genome assembly GCA_040877745.1 of Dehalococcoidia bacterium. Lineage (GTDB taxonomy): Bacteria > Chloroflexota > Dehalococcoidia > DSTF01 > RBG-16-68-14 > JBBDNH01. Next base: position 4,057 of record JBBDNH010000115.1, on the reverse strand, counting down.
AACACTGATGTCGATCTTCGCCGGGCGCGCGTACGAGCGCCTCGATGAGCCTCCGGTTCGCGACCAGCCCGCGGTCCATCGCTTCAAGACGCGCTTCCGCAACTTCCTGCGTCGCTACGGCAGGCGCACGGGGCGCGGCTTCGGCTCCGCGACCGAGTTCTCCACGCCAACGTGGAGCATCGACACGCGCCAGCCGCTCGACCTCATCGCGGCGTACGCGGAGCAGAACCTCGACACGATCGACGAGATGGAGGCCAGCGCCCGGCGCGAGCGGGAGCGCACCGTGCGGCAGCTGCGCAGGAAGCTCTCCGCCGACGACGAACAGCTCGCTCGCTTCGACCAGATCGTGTTCATGAGCCGCGACATCGTCCGGACGATGGAGAACCACAATTACATGATGGAGCAATCGACCGGAGGCGCCCTGCGCGAGGCGATCCACTGGGCCGGCCAGCGCTTGGTCCGCGACCGGCTGCTCGACGACCCGGACGACGTGCTCCACCTCTCGCTGGACGAGCTGAAGTCGATCGCCGCTGGAGCTAGGCCGGACGCGCGGGCGCTGGTCCGCGAGCGCCGGCGAGAGCTCGAAGAGCAATCGCGTCTGGTACCGCCGCGGCTGATCGGCTCGGGCTCGCCCGCGTCGCTCCCGCCGATGCCGAAGTGGATGGAGATGCCGGAGAACGCAGGCCGCGACGGTGGGCTGATCCGCGGGACGGCGGCATCGCGCGGCCGCGTGACGGGAACGGCGCGCGTCGTGCCGCAGACGGCCGCGCCGCCGAAGGTGGAGAAGGGCGACATCCTGGTCGCGGAGAACGCCGGGCCAAACTGGACGCCGGTCTTCCCGCTCATCGGCGGGCTGGTGCTGGACCAGGGCGCCGTCTTCCAGCACGCGGCCCTGGTCGCGCGCGAGTACCGCATCCCGGCCGTGGTACTGACGAAGGACGGGACGACCGAGATCAAGGACGGCCAGACGATCACGGTCGATGGCGACGAGGGCATCGTCGAGCTGCACTAGCGCGCGATAGACAGGCCGGCGATCGGTCGAGTACTATCAGCGTGAAGAACGTGTCCAGCCGGGTGCTGACCTAAAAGGAGGCGTTCCATGGCATACGCAGCGACCTTCGACGTCCAACGGCCAACCCAAGCGTTCGACAGGGGACAGACGGCCGTGCGCGTGCTGCTGATCCTCGTCCTGTACTGGCTGCTCAACGGCATCGTGGGGTTCGTGTGGCTCGGGCTGCCGATCTTCGCGGCGATCTTGATCTCGCAAAAGGGCGCGCAGAAGTACCTCGATGAGGCCGACAAGGGGCCCGTCACGTGGATCAAGCTGGTGCTGGGGTTCTGGACCTACGCCGCGCTTCTGGCCGACAAGCTGCCGCTGGAGAGCACGGCTGAGGTCGACTTCAAGGTGCAGCCGAACGGTAGTCCATCCGCCGGCCAGGCGCTGCTGCGCATCATCCTGGCGATCCCGCACTGGTTCGTGCTCGGGATCCTGGGGTTCATCGGCGCGTTTGTCTGGCTAGGCATCGTGATTACGGTGCTCATGAACGGCACGTATCCCGACTGGGGTTACAACTACATGCGCGCCTATCTGCGTTGGCAGGCTCGCGTACTGGCGTACCTCGCATCGCTGGTGGACGAGTATCCGCCGTTCTCATTCGAGGATGTCGCCTCGGCCATGCCGGCGCCCGCGCCACCCGCGGAGTCTGCACCGGAATCCAAAGAGAAGAGCGAGGGCTAGCGGCCCACGCCGTCCGGCAGCCACGCGCCGGCCTTGACGAGCGCGCGCTGGAGCTCGCCGGCGTTGAGGTCAGCCAACTGGACGTTGCGCGACAGCGCCAGCGTCGCCGCGATGCCGGCGGCCTCGCCGGTGGCGAAGCAGGCCGGGATCTCCTTCGTCGCGTGGTGCGTCCGATGGTCGACACTGATGCAGCGCCCGGCCGCGAGCAGGTTCGCTGTTCCCCGTGGCAGCAGGCTGCGGTAGGGTATCTGGTAGGTGCAGTCGTACTTGGTCCAGTGGCCGGTGACCGCGATGACGTCGTCGAACGGCTGGTCGAGGTCCTCGCGACTCAGCACGTAGCGCCCGACGAGCCTGCGCGACTCCGTGATGCCGAGCGTAAGCGCGATGTCGGTCAGGTAGGCGTCCTCGAAGCTGGGTACCTGCGTCCGTAGTCGTTCGACCTCCTCCATGACCATGCGCCGGCACTCGACCTCCGCGTAGGTGAGGTCGTCCGGGTTGGTGGCGTCGATGCGCCGGTCGATGCGGTCGGCGGCGCCCCAGGGCAGCAGCACCTGGCCCTGTTTTACCGTGCGGAAGAACATCCCGCCGCGCTCCGCCTGCGCTGCGTCCACGTCATCGACGCCCGACATGCGGAACCAGAGCCAGGGATGCACCTCCTCCAGCTCGAACGGCTCGCCGGCGAGCACGAAGATGTCGCCGTCGCCCGTCGCGTCGACCACCGTATCGCAGGCGATCGCGTGCTTGCCGGCCTTCGATGTGAAGACGACGTGGGTGATGCGGTCGCCGTCGCGGACGATGTCGGACGCCCAGCGATGGTACATGAGCCGCACGCCGGCCTCGGCGACCCAGGTGTTGGCGACGAACTTGAGCTCCTCAGGGTCGTACGCGACGGAGTAGCGCACCTTGTGCGGCGCTGAGCCCCAGACGAGGCCCCAGCGCCGGTAGCGTTCGACCAGCTCGGCGTTCGCGTCGCCCCACTCGGCCTTGGGCGGGTGGAAGCAGGCGTCGCGCGCCTGGAGGCGGTCGACCAGCTCCTGGCAGAGCCCCGCGACGACCTGGCGGCCCGCGCCGTCGTCCAGCGTGAGCAGCAGGACGATCAGCCCGCCGGAGGCGAGGCCGCCCAGATATCCGTAGCGTTCGACCAGGACCACGTCCGCGCCCTGACGGCAGGCCGCGATCGCAGCCGCGATGCCGGCCGAACCGCCGCCGACCACCAGCACGTCGCAACGGGCGACGACCGGCACGCGCTGGGCCGGCACCTGGACCGTGTCTGGCGGCATGCTACGCCGGCCGCGCGACGCCATAGATGGCCGGCGTACCGGGGCCGATGCGCACCGACTCCAGCCACTCCAACTGGAAGCCGGCCTCCTCGATGGCCCGCTGCGTGCGGCGGTTGGGGTGACAACCCGCGCCGACCCAACGCCAGACAGGGGTGATGGCGTCCTGCAGGCTGCCCCAGAGGCGACTCTCGTCGTTGCGGACGTGCTCTAGGAAGCGCAGCGAGCCGCCGGGTTTGAGGACGCGGCGAGCTTCGCTCAGCGCCTTCGGCTGGTCGCCGACGGTGCAGAGCACAAGGCTGAACACCACGTGGTCGAACGAGCCGTCGTCGAAGGGCAGCTCCTCGGCGGGCGCCTGACGCAGCTCGATGTCGTCGCGGCCAAGCTTCGAGAGGCGAGCGCGGGCGCGGCCCAGCATGTAGGGATCGGGCTCGGTGGCGGTCACGCGCGCGTCCGCGGGGTAGTAGGAGAAGCTCGCGCCGGTGCCCGCGCCAACCTCCAGCACAAGCCCGTGCGCCTCTCCCATGAGCCGCGGTCGCACGCGTGGCCCGAGCCGGCGCTCGGTCGCGCCGACCATGCGGTCATACATGGCGGCGAACCAGCGGTGGCCCTGCTGCTCAGCCACGGCGCTGCTCGCGCGCGCGCATCGCGGAGGCCCAGGCGGCGTCGCCGAAAGGCTGCTCTCCCCGGCCCTCCAGCGCGCGCTTCGCGTCCTCCATGTGCCAGCGGTCGTGGTAGACGAGACCGTTCAGGAAGTCGCCGACCTTCACGTCGCGCGGCGCGCGCGACTTGTCGCCGCCGAAGTGGAACGTGTGGTCGAGCTGCTCGTCGGTGAAGTCCGCGATCGCCTCGTTCAACGCGGGCCGGTGGGCGTCGAGCTCGGAGAGCAACTCTTCGGTCGTGCGCTCGCGGCGCTCCAGGATGCGCTCCTCGTTCCACTCATCGATGCTGAAGGCGCGGCCGGCAGAGTCGCGGGCGGTATCGTTCCCGCTCTGAAACCCTCGCACGATGGAGACGAGCAGCGGGTCGATCGACGCCAGAT
>JBBDNH010000114.1:0-1096 GCA_040877745.1 Dehalococcoidia bacterium | reverse complement strand
CGCCGGGGAACACGCAGGGTCGCCCGGGTTCTTCGGCGCGCAGATCGGCTCCTCTGACCTGCCGAAGCTGAAGGAGCGCCTGACCGAGGGGCTGGAGCACGCCTACGAGCGCGCGCTGGCCAACGCCCGCGCCAAGGACGGCGCCCGCATGCGCTTCGGCGCCCTGGGCGAGGCGCTGTACGACATGACGCTGGCGCCGGTGGACGTGCGCCAGGACACGATCGACGCGACGTACGAGATGGACCCGCGCGACGTGCCACTGGAGGACGCGGTGGCCTACATCCGCGATGTCTCCCAGCGGGTGAAGGGCATGGACCCGGGCGTCGTCTTCAACTACATCTCGGCGAGCACGCAGTTAGAGCGGCAGCTTTTCGTGAGCAGCGAGGGTGCGAACATCCAGCAGACGTTCGCGAATACGCAGGGCACGTGCTTCGTGGTGGCGCAGGGCGCGGAGGGCGCGCAGGAGCTGTACGACTTCACGGGCCACCAGCGCGGCTGGGAGCTGATTACACACGGCCTGGAGGAAGAGTTCCTGCAGTTCCCGCACCTGATGGAGTTCTCCGAGGACCTGACGCGGACGACGATTGACCTGGCGTCCTGCAAGCCGCTGAAGCCCACGGACAAGGAGGTCGTCGTGGTGACGGATCCGCACTACAACGCACTGGTCTGCCACGAAGTCGTCGGCCACCCCACGGAGCTGGACCGCGCTCTGAAGTTCGAGACGGGGTACGCGGGGCGCTCGTGGTTCCTGCGCGACGTGAAGGACAACCAGATGGGCAAGCGCGTGGGCTCGGACCTGGTGACCACGTTCAGCGACCCGACGATGGACGGCTACGGGCACTACATGTACGACGACGAGGGCACGCCGGCGCGGCGCATCTACCACTTCGACAAGGGCATCTTCAACGGCTTCTCCAACAGCCGCCAGACCGCCGCCATCATGGGCGCGGAGCCGAACGGACACTACAAGGCCACTGACGCCTCGTTCGTCCCGCTGATCCGCATGTCCAACACCGCTTTCGCGCCCGGTAACCGCGACCCGCACGACATCATCCGCGAGGTCGACCGCGGCTACTACGTCGTCGGCCACCGCATC
>JBBDNH010000113.1:0-1104 GCA_040877745.1 Dehalococcoidia bacterium | reverse complement strand
GTGTTGCGGAAGTCCACGCGGCGTCCCTTCGCGTCCGTCAGGTGGCCGTCGTCGAAGATCTGCAGCAGCATGTTGAAGACCTCCGGGTGCGCCTTCTCAATCTCGTCCAGCAGCACCAGGCAGTAGCTCTTGCGGCGCACGGTGTCCGTCAGTTGGCCGGCGTCCTCGTAGCCAACGTAGCCGGGAGGCGCGCCGATCAGCCGGGAGACGTTGTGCTTCTCCATGAACTCTGACATGTCCAGCTTGATCATGGATTCCTCGCTGCCGAACATGAACTCGGCCAGCACGCGCGCCAGGTACGTCTTGCCCACGCCGGTGGGCCCCAGGAACATGAAGACGCCAATGGGACGGCGCGGGTCCTTTAGCCCGGCGCGGGCGCGGCGCACGGCCTTGGCGATGCTGTGGATCGCCTCGTCCTGGCCCACGATCTTCTCGTGCAGGGCGTCCTCCATGTGCAGCAGACGCTGCGACTCCTCGGAGGCGATACGCGTGACCGGGATGCCGGTCCACATGGCAACGACTTCGCAGATGTCTTCGGCGGTGACCTGCGGCTTCTCTTCCTCGCGCTCCTGCTGCCAGCCTTCCTCCATGCCCTCCAGCTTGTCCTGCAGCTTCACCTCGCGGTCGCGCAGTTCGGCGGCCTGTTCGTACTCCTGGGCGGCGATGGCCGCTTCCTTCTCGCGGCGCAGGCCGTCCAGGCCCTTGGAGGCCTCTTGCAGCGTGGGCGGCGCGTAAGAGCGCTTGATGCGCACGCGGGAGGAGGCCTCGTCCACTAAGTCGATGGCCTTGTCCGGCAGGAAGCGGTCCGGCACGTAGCGGGAGGCCAGCTCGGCGGCGGCCTCCAGGGCTTCGTCCGTGATGATGAGGCCGTGGTGCTCTTCGTAACGGCTCCTGACGCCCTTCAGGATGAGAATCGTGTCCTCCAGGGAGGGCTCGTCCACCATGATGGGCTGCAGGCGCCGCTCCAGCGCCGAGTCCTTCTCGATGTGCTTGCGGTAGTCGTCCAGCGTCGTCGCGCCCACGCACTGCAGTTCGCCGCGCGCGAGGGACGGCTTGAGGATGTTGGCGGCGTCCACGGCGCCTTCGGCGGCGCCGGCGCCCACC
>JBBDNH010000112.1:0-5618 GCA_040877745.1 Dehalococcoidia bacterium | reverse complement strand
TCACCATCATGGCGCTCGCCGCGCTCGGCTCCGCGCTCACGTCCGACTTCTCGCTCCTGATGTCGCTGCGTGTGCTGAGCGGCATCGCCGACGCGCTCGTGCTCCCTAGCGCCGCGGCCGCGATCTCCGACTACTACCACGACAAGGACCGCGAGGTGGCGCTCAACCTGCTGCTCATTCCCATGGGAGGCGCCGCTGTGATCGGCCTGCCGATCGTCGCCTTGATCGATAGCGCGCTCGATTGGCACGCGGCGTTCATCGTCTTCGCCGGCATCAACATGGCGATCCTGGCCGGCGTGCTCTGGCTGCTGCCGGCGGTGGCGGCTCGCCCTCCGGAGCGCCAGACGCTGGCCGATCACTACCGCGAGAGCTACGGCGAGGTGCTCGGCACGCGCGCGGCGATCATCGTCCTCAGCGCGGCCATCCTCGGCGCGACGGTCTGGAACGGCACCGTGACCTACGCCGCCGCCTTCTTCGAAGACGAGCTGGGCGCGGGCGGCGCGACGGTATCAGGCCTGTTTGCGGCGCTCGGCGTGGCGTACGTGATCGGCGGAGGCTTCGGAGCGCTCATGGCGCGAAGGGCGCCGCCTAAACCGATCGCGCTCTGGTCGGCCATCATCGCGAGCTTCCTGCTGATCCCGCTCATCGCCTCGGCCGCGATCCCCGTGATCGCCGTCGTCCTGGCGCTCGCCTTCGCCGCGTCGAGAGCGCCCGGGATCGCCGCTCTGAACAACATGCTCCTCGACCTCGCGCCAAGCTCCCAGGGCACGGCGATCGCCACCTATGGCGTCGTCGCGGCCTCCGGCGCGCTCGTCGGCGCGGGCACCGGCGGCGCGGCCATCGCCCTCGAAGGCTTCGCGGGCATGGCCGCCGTGTTCACCGTCCTGGCCGTGGGATCGGTGTTGTTGTTGCTCGCTCCCGCCAGTGAGCGCGTGGCTGAGCCCACGACTCCCTAGCCGCCCCTACTGCGCCATCGGGTCCGGCGGATGATCGCCGCCGCGCGCGCCCGGCTCGTCCGAAATGTCGCGGAACGACCCGTCCTCCAGCCACAGGACGCGGTCGGCCAGCTCGCGCACGCGCAGGTCGTGCGTGACAGCGACGACGGTCTTGCCCAGCTCCTTCGCCACCATGCGCAAGACCTCCATGATCTCGCGGCCGCGCTTGGAGTCCAGGTTCGCCGTGGGCTCGTCAGCGAGCACGAGGTCCGGGTTGTTCGCCAGCGCGCGCGCGATGGCGACGCGCTGCTTCTCGCCGCCGCTCAGCTTCTTGGGAACGTTGTGCTGCCGTCCTTCCATGCCGACGGCGGAGAGCAGCGCCAGCGCGCGCTCCCTGGCGCCCTCGCCGGTGATGCCACGGGTCGCCATGACGAGCTCGACGTTCTGGAGCGCGGTGAGCGACTCGAAGAGGTTGAAGCTCTGGAACACGAAGCCGATCATCTTCTGTCGGACGGCGGGTAGCTGGCCTTCGTTCAGCACGCTGATGTCGGTGCCGGAGATGATCACGCGGCCGCTCGTGGGGCTCATCAGCGCGCCCGCGATGGTGAGAAACGTCGTCTTGCCGGCGCCCGACGGGCCCATCACCACCACGACCTCCTGCTCCTCGACGGCGAGGCTGATGTCGTTGAGCGCGTGCACGCTCAGCTCACCGGTCGTGTAGACCTTGGTCACATGGTCGAACTCGAGGACGATGCGCTTTGACATTCCACCTACCCGCTGAACACCGAGACCGGGTCGACGTTCGCGATACGGCGTACCGGCAGCACAGCCGCGATCACGCTCATGATCAGCGTCGTGCCGAGCACCATCAGCAGGTCCTGCCAGCGCAGGAGCGTCACGAACTGCGGCACAAAGTCGCTCACGAAGCGCGTGGCGAGGATCGTCCCGCCGGCGCCGAGGACGAAGCCTAACATGCAGGTCACGACGCTCTGCTCCATCACCAGCCGAAAGAGGTAGCGGTTCGTAAAGCCGATCGCCTTCAGGATCCCGTACTCGCGCGCCTTCTCGACCGTCGAGTTGTAGATCGTCAGGCCCGTGATGGCCACACCGACGACGAACGCCAGCGCGAGCACGACGATCAAGATCGGGATCACGCTCTTCATGATCCGGTTGCGCGTCGCTTCGGCGAACTCGTCGCTCTCGAACGCGCCCGTAGCCTCGAAGTCCTGCTCGATGGAGGCGATCACGGCGTCCGCGCCGGCCCCGCCATCGAGCTGGAGGAGGTAGAACGTGTTCCAGTCATCCATCCCCAGCATGTCCCGCGCCGTTTCGAGCGACACGAACATGGTCTGGGTGAAGACGAAGTCGCCGCCGGACGATTCGCCCACGATCTCCAAGCTCCGTCCCGCCGCCTCGATCGAATCGCCGATACCGACGCCGTTCTGCTTCCCGAACGCCGTATCGATGATCACCTCGTCCTGCCCGGGAGTCTCGGCGCCACTCTCGTGCTTGTGCGGCCCGCCGACGCCGCTCTCCGGGTCGTAGCCGACGAGCTGCGCGCCGATCTCTTTGCCGTCCGCGGTGACGTTCATCGGGCGTACGATCACCGGGAACGCTTCGCTGACGCCGTCGACGCGGCCCAGGTCGCGGCCCATGTCCGTGGGCAGGATCGACGCCGCGTTGAGGAAGTCGCTCGTGCCTTCGCGCGCCACCCAGACATCCGCGTCCACGCGCTCGACGAAGCGTCCGACGCCTTCGTCCCAACCACGATAGAGACTGAGCAGGAACGCAATCAGGAAGACCGAGAGCGCGATCCCGGCGACCGAGATCAGGAAGCCGACCTTCTCCGACAGCAGGTTCTGGCGCGTGAGCAACGTCATCTACAGGTCTCCGTTATTCGTCACACGATGGCCGCGCGCAGCGGAGCATCTGGAAGCACCCGCCCCAGGGCGGCGCCCTGCGGCGGCCATGTCGTTCAGCACGAGTCGCCTGATGCGCCCCAACATCGACGCCGACACGTGGACGAACGTTTGTGTCGCGGCGTATCTGGCTGTCGCATCATACTGTCCACAAGTGCTGGCTGCAAGGCTCATGTTCCTTGCTGAGGCCCGCTCAGCACGTCCACGCCGCCCATGTACGGCCGCAGCGCCTCCGGCACGAAGAAGGAGCCATCCTCGCGCTGGTGCGCTTCCAGCAGCGGCGCGATGATGCGCGGCGTGGCCAGCGCGGTGTTGTTGAGCGTGAACAGGTGGCGCACCTTACCCTCCTGGTCGCGGTAGCGCAGGTCGGCGCGCCGCGCCTGCCAGTCGAGGAACTCCGAGACCGAGTGCGTCTCCAGGTAGCGCTCCTGGCTCGGCAGCCAGCACTCGATGTCCCACATGCGCACTTTGCCCGCCCCCATCTCGCCCGTGCAGGTGCGCACGATGCGATACGGCAGCTCCAGCGCCTGCACGAGCGCCTCAGCGTTCGCGAGCAGCTGCTCGAACCAGCGGTTCGACTCGTCCTTGTCCGCCACGCAGGCGATGTACTGCTCCACCTTGTAAAACTGATGGACGCGCAGCAGCCCGCGCACGTCGCGGCCGGCGGCGCCCGCCTCGCGGCGGAAGCACGTCGAGAAGCCGGTGTAGCGCAGCGGCAGGTCGGACACAGGCAGGATCTCGCCGCTGTGGAGGTAGTTCAGCGCAACTTCCGATGTCCCCGTCAGATAGAGGTCGTCCTCCAGCTCGTAGACGTCCTCGCGGCCACTCGGAAAGTGCCCCGTGCCGATGAAGGCGGCCTCGCGAGAGAGCGCCGGCAGCCCGATCAGCGTGAAGCCCTGCGCCACCATCCGGTCGACGGCCAGACGCAGCAGCGCGAGCTCCAGCAGCGCAATGTCGCCCTTCAGCGCATACGTGCGCGAGCCGCCCACTTTGCCGATGCGGCCGAGCTCCGCCCAGTCATTCATCTCCAGCAGGTCGACGTGGTCGCGCACCGGGAACGCGAAGTCCGGCGGCTCGCCCCAGCGCCGCAGCTCGACGTTCGCGTCCTCGCCCGCGCCGACCGGCTCGTCGGAGCTGGGGATGTTCGGTACCAGGAGCAGCATCTCGTCCAGCCGGTCCTGCTTCTCGCGAAGCTCCGGCTCCAGCTCCTTGAGCTTGACGCCGACATCGCGGCTCTGCTCGATCAGCGACGCGCGTTCGGCCGCGGATGCCGAGCTGGTCTGCTTCGAGAGCGTGTTGCGCTGGCGCCGCAGCTCCTCGACTTCGCCGAGGAGCGACTTCGCTTCCTCGTGCAGCGCGAGGAGCTGGTCGAGGTCGAGATCGACGCCCTTCACCTCGATGGCGCGCTTAACGACATCGGGGTTCTGGACGATGAACTCCATGTCCAGCACAGCGTGGCTCCCCTTCCTTGAGCTTCGTCGCTACCTTGATAGCCTATTGAACGCACTAGCGCGAGAGCGCCCGTTCGCGGAACAAGGGGCGACGCGCTTGGCGGTGAGGGCCGGGCGGCAGCGCGCCCAGCGCCACCAGCCGGTAGTCGATTCGCACGCTCCGCACGATACGGCGATACGCGCTCGCGGCGCATCAGTTCCTGCTGGCGAGCTCGTCGTCGGCGCGGCGCAGACGCTGGCAGAGACCCATCATGATCTTGCGCGCCATGGGCGGCGCGTCCTCCAGCACTGCGCGGAACGAACGCCCTTCCATCACCAGCAGCGTCACGGGCGTCTCCGCGATGACGGACGCACTGCGGGGCTCGCCATCGATGAGCGACATCTCGCCGAAGAAATCGCCGCGGCCGAGCTGCGCGAGCTTGCGCTTGTTGCGCTCGACGCGCGCGCGGCCATCGAGGATGAGGAGGAACTCGCGTCCAAGGCCGCCCTCGCGCGCGAGCACGGCGCCCGCGTCCGCGTGCACTTCGTCAGCGGAGCGCTCGACGAGGCTGAGCTGGCTCTTGCTCAGGCCGCTGAAGAGCGGCACGCCGCTGAGCGCATCGACCTTCTGGGAACGAACAAGCTTGAACGCCATGTGCCACCTCCCTGCGCGGCTAGGAAGACTTCTTCGGCAGGCCGAGCTGCCGGCGCACCAGGCCGTCGCGCACGCGGTCCGGCGCCCACTTCACCAGCACGCGCTGGAGCTGGGCATCGCGGCCCACCACGTAGCGCGTCTTCGGCGTACCTGCGGTGAGGGCGTGCTCGACGAACTTCGCGACCTCGTCCGGCGGGATGCCGGCTTCCTGGAACTTTACCAGTGCACCTTTGATCGCCTCCACGGTCTCGCCGTACAGCATCATCGCCTCCTCCGGCAGAGTTCGTTCCAGCTCCTGCACGGCGGCGTTCGACTTATCCCAGATCGGCGTCGCGATGCTCCCCGGCTCGACGATCGACACGTGGATGCCCCACGGCTGCAGCTCCTGGCGCAACGAGTCGGTGAGCGCTTCCATGGCGAACTTCGAGGCGTTGTATGGCCCGATGAACGGCGTCGCCATCTTGCCGCCGATCGACCCCATGTTCACGATGCGACCGTGCGCCTTGCGGATCAGTGGCATGAACGCCTGTGTGACGGCGATCTGGCCGACGACGTTCACTTCCAGCTGCTGCCGCAGGTCCTCCAGCGAGAGGAACTCCAGCGGCCCGCCGTAGCCGACGCCCGCGTTGTTCACCAGGCCGGCCAGCCCGGCCTCGCCGACAGCCGCGGCCACGGTGGC
>JBBDNH010000111.1:0-1113 GCA_040877745.1 Dehalococcoidia bacterium | reverse complement strand
TCTCGGGTTCGGTGCTGATAGAGAATCGCGTCTCATCAGGCGCTACACTTGAGATTTGGCTCGGGATCGGCGCTCGCGCCAGCGTCGTGCCAGGAGAGAGTCATCCGGTGATCGAGCAAAGACCACACGTCGGGCTGATCGGGCTGGCGGTCATGGGCGAGAATCTCGCCCTCAATATCGCCCGCAATGGTTTCCCGCTCGTCGTCTACAACCGCACCACCTTGCGCACCGAAGAATATCTCGCCGGCTCCGCCGCGGGCACGGGGATCACTGGCGTTGCTACGCTCCCCGAGCTGGTCGCGGCGCTGGCGCCCCCCCGGCAGATCATCCTCATGGTGAAGGCCGGCGTTCCGGTCGACGCGGTGCTGGCCGAGCTGGCGCCGCTGCTCGAACCCGGCGATATCGTGGTCGACGGCGGCAACTCCTACTACCGGGACACCGAGCGGCGCGAGGCCGAGCTGGCCAAGCAGAATCTGATGTTCGTCGGAATGGGCGTTTCCGGCGGCGAGCTTGGCGCGCTGTGGGGCCCGAGTCTGATGCCCGGCGGCCCGCGCGAGGCCTACGACGTCCTGGAGCCGATGCTGGTCGCCATCGCGGCCAAGACCGAGTACGGTCCCTGCGTGTCCTACATCGGGCCCGGCGCCAGCGGTCATTACGTCAAGATGATCCACAACGGTATCGAGTACGGCGATATGCAGCTTATCGCCGAGACCTACGATGTGATGCGCACCGCGCTGGCCATGACGGCCGAGGAGATCGCCGCGGTCTTTGCTGATTGGAACACGCGCGCGTTGGCCTCCTACCTCATCGAGGTCACCGCCGACGTCCTGCGCTTTATCGATACGGAGACCGGCCAGCCTCTTGTGGACTTGATTCTGGACGCGGCCGAGCAAAAAGGTACCGGTCGCTGGACGATCGAGAGCGCACTGGATCTGGCCAGCCCGGTGCCGACGATCGATGCCGCGGTCACGGCGCGCAATCTCTCCTCGTTGCGCGGACTCCGCATGCAGGCCAGCGAGGTCCTTCTCGGTCCAGCGGCACCGGGAGGACCGGAGCAGGCGCGGACGCTGCTCGGCAGCGTGGCAGGGCCTAATGGTGCGCTCGCGGCGTTGG
>JBBDNH010000110.1:0-1118 GCA_040877745.1 Dehalococcoidia bacterium | reverse complement strand
GAGCACGGGCAGCAGCCAGGCGTCGGACATGCCCATCAGGCTGCTCCTCCCGCGGACTGGAAGTCCGCGGCTTCACCCGCCGTACAGCATGCCGCGGACTTCAGTCCGCGGTGGCATCCTCCCACCATGCGGCGGCGCGATCTCTCCGTGGGACAGGCTTCAGCCTGTCGCTCTCGGCCCCAATTCTTCGTGGGACAGACTTCAGCCTGTCGCTGTCGGACCGAAGCCCGGCCCGCGCAGGGTTGCTCCAAGCCAGCGCGCATCACCATCGCAGCTGATTCACCTCGTCCACGTTCGCGGTCCCCCTGTTCCGGAAGACACGCAGCACAATCGCGAGCGCAAGGCCGACTTCGGCGGCGGCGATGGTGATGATGAAGATAGCGAAGATGATGCCGGTGAACGCCTCCGGCGACGTGTACGCCGCGAACGCCACCATGTTGATGCTCGCCGCGTTCAGCATCAGCTCGACGGACATCAGGATGAGCACGGCGTTGCGTCGCGTCAGGACTCCGTACACGCCGAGCGAGAAGAGGATCGCGCTGAGGACGAGGAAGTGTTCGAGGGGGATCTGCTGGGCGACGGTCTCCACCTACTCCCCCTCTTCCTCGCGCGCCAGGTAGATCGCGCCGATCAGCGCCACAAGCAGCACGAGCGACGCGATCTCGAACGGCACCGCCCAGCGCCGGAAGAGCGCATCGCCCAGATCCTCGAACGCGATGGCCGAGATCATCGCGTCGGCGTCGCCGGGCCAGTTGCTCGTCGCGACGGTCGCGATGAGCAACCCCACGAGCAGGAGCGAGGTGACCGCGGCCACGGGCCACTGGGCGCCGACCATGGTCTCGGGCAGGTCGCCGGTGCGCGTGAGCATCAGCGCGAAGAGCAGCAGCACCGTGACCGCGCCGCCGTAAATCAGCACCTGGACCAGCGCCAGGAACTCGGACGCAAGCAGGATGTAGACGCCAGCGACGGCGAGCATCGCCAGGATCAGGAAGAGCGCGGCGTAGACGGTCGTCCGGGCGAACACCACGCCCAGCCCGCCTCCGACGGCAAGCGCGGCGATGAGATAGAAGATGAACTGGGTGACGCTCATACAGCCATCCTGGCTACGGCTAACCTAG
>JBBDNH010000109.1:0-5726 GCA_040877745.1 Dehalococcoidia bacterium | reverse complement strand
GCTCGTCCTCGGCCGGCGAGGCGCCAGAGGGCGGCGACGGCAGCGCTTCGAGCTTGTGTCGAACGATGTCGATGCGATGGATGCGCGCGAGGATGCCGCCGAGCTGCGCGGCCATCGACGCGCGCGCGTTCGCGTAGACATCGTCGCGGAGGAGGCGGCGCGGGATCGTCTCGCCCTCGACGCGCTCCATGAGGAAGAATGGCGCGTCGAGCGAGTCGTCGCCGAGCAGGTGGGGCTTTGGGACGGGGACGCCCTCCTGGTGCGCGGCGTTCAGGAGGCGGTACTCCAGCTCGCCGTGGACAGCGCTCGTACCGCTACGGGGGTTGCTGCGCAGCACGAGCGGCAGCGTGCGCGCGCTGCCGTCCTCGCCCTCGATGCGGGCATCGAACGACCACGTCTGGCGAGACGCCCCGCCGGTGAGCATGCGTAGGTCGTCGATCTGGACGGCGCGGGCGTCGTGCGAACGCTTCAGGAACGCGGCCAGCCTGGCGCTCAGCTCCTCCGGGGTCATTGCGTTACTCGCCGGATCGGCTGTCGCGAATTCGTACAGCCAGGGTCAGATTCCTCGCTTCGCTCGGAATGACAGACTCGTCTGGGCGACAGAGCGGCGCTACTCGACCTGGTCGAGGTACTCGGAGATGCCGAGCGCGACCTGGCCGTCGCAACGATACTCGGTCATGCCCTCGCCGATGTGGGTCGTCGCGCCACCGCGCCTGTTGCGCAGCGGGATGAAGCCCTTCACCTTGCCCTCGACGACGAGCTCATCGCCGTTATCGAGGCCGAGCCGGGCGGTCATGGCACGGTGGAACGGCGTTCCCGGCGCGAAGTCCGTGTCGATGTCGACCCTGGTGATGCGCTGGAGGCTCTCGCCGCGGACGACGACGCCGTTCTGGTTGCGCTCGCCCGGGCGCGGCGAGACTTCGGAGACCATCAGACCGAAGTCCGGCCCGAAGGTGCAGGTGAGCCAGCGATAGGAGTGGATGGCCTGCCAGTAGCGCGGCCCCCAGGAGTGGTCGCGCAGGCCGGTGCCGTCGATCTCCGTCACCTCGCCGTCGATGTCGACGGTGCCGCGCACGACCATGTGCTGCTCGTAGTGGGCGCGCGCGAACTCCTGTTCGGGGCGTTCGGGCGGCCGCTCGCTGCCGGCGGAGCCGTACGCGGGACCGACGGCCTGGTGCGTCACGTCGATAACCAGCTTCTTGTGCGGGTTCTCGCGGAACGCGCGGCTGGGGTCGGACATCTGCGTGGCGTCGGTGAGGAAGACGGTATCGCCGTCGTACGTCGTGCGGTGGCTGGCGAGCGGCTCCAGGACGTCGAACCGCGTGCCGCCGGCGTCCATCGCGTCGTTGTTCTCGATGTTCGGACGTTGGTAGTTGAACAAGACCTCGCCGGTGGGCAGGAAGAGGCACGTGGTGACTTCGGCGTAGCCCTCGTTGGCGCGGTTGCCGATGCGCAGGAAGCCGCCCAGGCCCTTCGCCTGGTCGAAGAAGTTGAAGTACATGCTCTCGTTGAAGTTCTCCTCCGGGCCGAGCGGGTGCGTGTAATCGTCCTGGGTCTGGATGTTGCCGTAGACGGCTACCATGGGGTCACCTCGCAGAATGTCCGGGCGTCTCGATAGCGCGATTATAGCACCCGCCTGAGTGCGGTTGCTGTGGGCGGCCGCATTTGGAATAATGAATCTGGTGCTACGACCAAGACTTCGGTTGCGCCGGCGATGGCGCGCACTGCTGCGGGCCGGCCCGATGCTACTCCTGCTGGCCTTCCTGCCATCGTTCCTGTACGTCGGACACTGGACAGACATGGTCAACGTCGCCTTCGGACAGCCCGGCGCGACAGAGGCCGCCGCCAGCTCCGCTCACGAGGCCCACTGCCACTTCGGCCAGTCGACCTGCTCCGACCAGCCGGTGCCCGCCGAGGTCAAGGTCGCTCCGACGGTGGTGGAGGTGCCGAAGCTGGAGCTCACCTCCGACGCTCTCGAAGACAGCGATACTATCCTCATTGAGCGCTTCGTCGCTCCCCCAACCGAGCCGCCCCGGTTGTAGGCTGGCGTACCGCAACAGACGTCAAGCTTTCACAACCCAAGGAGGTTCACGTGAACAAGCGTGTATTATTGCTATTCGGCGTCGTGCTGCTGCTGGGCGGCGCGATCGCGGCGGCGTGCTCCAGCGACACGGACGACCTGGAAGCGCGCATCGAGGCGCTGGAAGCGCAGTCGGGCGGATCGGGCGAGATCGCCGCGCTGCACGAGCAGCTCCAGCAGGCGAACATGATCGCGACGCTCAACCTGCTCGACGGCGTGGGCTTCCACGACGCGGACGATGCGATCAGCGCGGGTGAAGAGCCGCCGGATGGGCTCAACGGCCGGGTGCTTGCGGCGCTGCGCGCCGTAGCCGCGACCGACTGGGCTGATGACCTGGACGCGGATGCGGAAACGCTTCAAGCCGACCTGCAAGCGTTCTTCGACGCGCTGGCCAACCGCGAGACGAGTGACGTCGGCGCCGCCGCGGCGGCCGCGCACGATACCTACCACGAGTTCGGCGGCGCCGCGTGGACGATGCTCGGCGACAAGGCCGGCGTCACTGCCGGCGAGGACGATCACGACGAAGGCGGCGAGCAGGGCGAAGGAACACCCGCGGACGAGCACACGGACGATGAGGAACACACGGAGGAGGAGACTCCCGAAGAAGGAGGCTAGCGAGCTTGGCCGGGGAGGCTCGACCAGCGAGCCTTCCCCGGCTTCCCCGCTGATTGAGCTATGATCCGACCAACCATGCGCTGGATCGCGATCTGCGCCGTACTCGTAATAGGCGGCCTCGCCGTCGCGACGCAGGTCTTTGCGCACGCTGAGTACGAACGCTCGACGCCGGCCCGCGACGAAGTCGTCGCAGAGTCGCCCGAGCAGCTGGACATCTACTACACGCAGGACGTCCGGAAGATCGAGGGAGCGAACACGATTACGGTGCTGGACGACGGGGCGAGCAAAGTGAACAACGATGACGGCATCGTCGACGACGACGACCGCACGCACGTGTTCACGGCGCTGCCGCCGAACCTGCCGCCCGGCCGTTACATCGTCCAGTGGAAGACGCTGTCCGACCTGGACGACGACGACGATTCGGGCGCGTTCTGCTTCTACGTCGCCGTCGAGCCGAGCGCCGCGCAGGCGGACGAGTGCGCCGCGTTCGACGCCGAGGAGGACGAGCCGACCGCCGCGCCGCCGTCAGAAGAGCCGACCGAGGCGGACGGCGAAGCCACGCCGACGACCGCGGGTCCGGCCCCGACCACATCGCCGCCGCCGGACGGAACGGACGGCGACGACGACGGCGGTCTATCGAGCGGCGTGATCGTGGCGATCGTGCTGGGCGTGATCGTCGTGGTCGTCGCGGTGGGCGCCGCGGCATATTGGCTGAGACGGTCGTAGTGGCGTGAACAGCGTGCGGTCGCACTGGCCGCTCCTGGGCGTCGTCGCGCTGGCGCTCGCGTTCGGCCTGACGCTGGCGCGGCCGAACGTGGCAAGCGCGCACGCCGTGCTGGAGCGCTCGCTGCCGGTGCAAAACCAGCAGCTCCAGGAGCCTCCGGAGCTCGTCGAGACCTGGTACAGCGAGCCGCTGGAGCGTTCCCTGACGACGCTCAAGGTGCTGGATACCCAGCGGAACGAGGTCCAGGCCGGCGAGACGCTCTTCTCGAACGAGGAATCGACGTACGCGGCGGTCGCCTTGCCGCCGGACCTCGGTCCGGGCATCTACACGGTGACCTACGAAAACGTCTCCACGGTGGACGGGCACACCTGGAGCGGGTTCTTCTCGTTCATTGTGCTGGAGGCCGACGGCTCCGTGCCGGCCGGCGAGCCGCCGGACATCGGCGGGCTGGCAGGCCAATCCGGCTTCCTGCCGGATGCGACGGACGGCGCGTTGCGCTGGATCGGCATCGTAGGCGCGGCCGTGCTGGCCGGCGGCATGTTCTTCGCGCTCGTCGTCGCGCGCCCGGCGGCCGGCTTCCTGGCCGGCGAACGCAAGCAAGGCGTCGAGAGCGAGGCGGTGCGCGTCGTGGCGATGATCGTCGCGCCGGCAGCGCTCGCCGTGATCGTTTCGACCGTCGGCCAGCTGCTGCTGTTCGCCGATCGCATCGGCGGCCTCGGGGAGATCGGCGGCATCCTGTCGGACACGCGGTCCGGCGAGCTGTGGCTGTCGCGGATGGCGCTCTCGGCGGCGCTCGCGCTGTTGTTCATCCCTGCGCTCACCAGCGCGGGTTATCGCGCCAGTAGGTATGCGACGCTGACGCTCGTGCCGGGTGTGATCGGCAGCCTGGGGCTGCTGGTGACCTACTCGCTTGGGAGCCACGCCGCGGATGGCGGCGGGCAGTTCTGGTCGATCACCTCGGACCTCGTCCACTTCGCTGCGACGGCGGCGTGGCTCGGGGCGCTCGTGCAGCTACCGCTTGCGTTCTGGTGGTCGCGCCGCTTGCTTGAGGGCGGACAGCGCGCGCTCTATCTGGCGAACGTCCTCGACCGCTTCTCCTGGCTGTCCGTGATCAGCGTCGCGCTGCTCATCGGCAGCGGCGTGTTCAACGGCTTCGTCCAGCTCCCGACGTTCGAGGCGCTCTACGAGACGACGTACGGCCGCGTGCTGATCGCGAAGCTGGCGCTGATCGTGCCCCTGCTCGCGATCGCAGGGCTGAACGCGCGCGTGATCAAGCCGGCGCTGGTGGCCGCGGTGGACGTCCTGCACGACGAGGACACGCGCCGCCGCCCGACCGGCGGCGAGCGCTCGCGCGTGGAAGGACGCCTCGATCGGCTGCAGCGGCTGCTGCCACGCACCGCGCTGGCGGAGCTGCTGCTGGGCGTGGCCGTGCTGGCGAGCGCGAGCGTGCTGGCGCAGACGACGACGGCGGACGGCGAGCTGCGGCTCGACGCGAGCACGCCCTCGGGCGAGTTCGTCGACGCGGCGCCGGCGGATGACCTGGACGTGGAGCTTTCGATTACGCCCTTCGGCATTGGGCTAAACACGTTCACCATCACGCTCACGCCCGACCAGGGGCAGGAGCTCGGAGAGGTGCTGGGCGTGCGGCTGTCGGCCAGCTTCGACAACCCGGACGTGCTGCCGAGTGCGGGCAGGCAGGCGGTCACGCAGGACCTCGACCCGACGGACAGCCAGGGCATCTGGTCGTCGGAGGCGGCGCTGCTCACGCAGCCCGGCGCCTGGAACGTCCAGACGCGCATCCGGCGTCGAGGGCTGGACGACGCGGACACGGTGATCACGGTACCGGACGTCGGCGGCTATCTTGCACGGGAGGAGGGCCCGCCGGGCCTGTTCGACCTGCCGTTCACGTTCGTCGACTGGAACATCGTGGCCGGCGGGGCGATGGTCACACTGGGCGTCGGCGTGTTCCTGATCTGGCATAACCGGCCCCGAAACTGGGAGCGCGGCACGACGGTGTCGGTCGGTCTGTCGAGCGCGTTCGCGATGATCGCGGGCGCGGTCCTGCTCTTCGGCGTGCACGCGCACCAGGGCGTCCAGGGGAGCACCAGCCCGATCGAGCCGACGGAGGACTCGCTCGCCCTGGGCGAGAGTATCTTCGTGAGGAACTGCATTACCTGCCACGGCCAGACGGGCGAGGGAGACGGCCCGCTCGTCGATCAGCTGCCGTACCCGCCGCCGCGCCTGGGCGACCACGTGCCGTTCCACAACGACCGCACGCTCTTCCTCTGGGTGAGCGAAGGCCTGCCG
>JBBDNH010000108.1:0-1127 GCA_040877745.1 Dehalococcoidia bacterium | reverse complement strand
CGGCCGGGCGAGCGGTTCGGCCTCGTCGGCGAGTCGGGCAGCGGCAAGTCGACCATTGCCCTCAGTCTGCTTCGCCTGATCAAACCCCCGGGCCGGGTCGAAGACGGCATGGTCATCCTCGACGGCGTCGATCTCCTGGAGCTCGACGAGGAGGCGATGCGCCGCACCCCCCTCGCCAAGATCACCCTTGTCGCTCAGGGGGCGATGAACTCCCTCAATCCGGTCAAGCGGATCAAGGAGCAGATTGCGCTGGGGTTGCGCGACCACGGCGCGGCCATCGACGATCGCGGATTCGAGCGGTTCCTGACCGAGCTACTCGAGAAAGTCGGGCTCCGCCGCGGCGTCGCCGACATGTTCCCGCACGAGCTGAGCGGCGGCATGAAGCAGCGCGTTTGCATCGCCATCGCCATCAGCCTGCGACCCCAGGTGATCGTCGCCGACGAGCCGACCAGCGCCCTGGACGTCGTCGTCCAGTGGCAGGTGATCGACACCCTGCGTCAGGTCCAGGCGGAGCTCGGCGCCGCGGTCATCCAGATCGGACATGACATGGGGTTGATGGCCCATTCGGTCGACCGCATCGGCGTGATGTATGCCGGCAAGCTGGTCGAAGTGGCGAAGGTGCGCGACCTCTTCCGTGAGCCGCTGCACCCGTACACCCAGTTGCTGATCGCCAGCCTGCCATCGCTCGACGGCAAGGACGAACTGCAGGCCATTGCGGGTTCGCCGCCCTCGCTGCTCAACCCGCCCGCCGGCTGCCCCTTCCACCCGCGCTGCCCGTACGTCATGGACCACTGTAAGGTCGTGATGCCGCCGCTTCGCGAGCTCCGGCCAGACCATCTGGCCGCCTGCCATCTGTACGAAGCGTCATGACGGCATTGCTCGAAGCGCAGAATGTGAGCAAGGTTTTCGGCGCAGGTCTCCTCCACAAGTCGCAAACCGTCGCTCTGCAGGATTTCTCGTTCCGGATCAGCGGCGAGACACCGTCGGTGACGGCAATCGTCGGCGAGAGCGGGAGCGGCAAGACAACCCTCGTCCGCCTCCTCCTGGGGATGATCGCCCCCACTACCGGCGAGGTGCGCTACCGCGGCAAGGACCTGCGGCATCTCTCCGGTCAGGAGCGCCGGTCG
>JBBDNH010000107.1:0-5811 GCA_040877745.1 Dehalococcoidia bacterium | reverse complement strand
CGGCGCGCCGGCCTGGCGCGAGAGGTCTTCCAGCGCGATGTCGGCCACGGACCTGAGCGTGGTCTCGGCCTCACTGCGAAGGCCGATGACCACATAGTCGACGCCATAGGTCTTGAGCAGTGACTCCACGTCGTCTCGCGGCACCGCGCCCCGGTAGAACGCGCCCAGCGCCTGTTCCTGTTCGGCCACCTCTCGCGCGCGGTCGCTGCCCTGGGGATAGATGGTGCGGTTGCTCGACAGCGTCGGGTAGATATGCGTGAGGTAGCCCGGCATCTGTAGCTGCAAGATCTCGGAGTCCACGAGGACGACTGAACCTTCGGGAACAGTCTTGCTCAGATGATCGAGCAGCTGCTCTTGCTGAGGCCGGAGCCTCCAGTCGCGGGAGAAGGACCCCTCGATGCCCCCGACGAAGATCGAACCATCGGTACCGGGAACGAGGGCGCTGGAGCTGTTCCGCGTGTAGAACGCGCCCCGATCGAGGCGCAAGTACTGCTCTTGTACCGCCAGGCCGGCGACGAGCACGACCAGCAGCGCGATGCCCGGCAGGAGCGCCGGCGCGGCGGCGCCGATACCGCGCGGGAGGCGCGCGCCGCCCCGGGCGATCTGGAGCGCGGCCTGGTGGGTTACGAACGCGAGCACGGGCGCAACGGGGATCATCCATGGGACCCGCCAGAGCGTTGAGGGGGCCAGGACGTTCGCGACGGGCGTGGCCAGCAGCGGTACGAAGAGCAACAGCAGGGGGCTCACCATCAGCACGAGCACCAGCTGCCCGCCGACCGTTCGCCGGGCGCCCCACCACACCAGGGGAGCCAGCGCGATCGTCGCCAGCATGAGGGGGTGCAGGATCAGATGGTAATTGCCGATCAGCCACCCGCCGCCCAGGGAGACCAGGTGGAAGTCGTAGCGGAGCTGAGCTGCCCCTTCGCCCGTGGCGAATAACGCCGGGGTGACCTCTTCGAGTTGGTCGCGCTGAACGAGAGGCCAGATCGAGACGAGAACGACAGGGATCAAGAACAGCGCGGCCAGCCGCAGCGGCGCGAACGACCGCTCGGCCGTCGCCCTCAGCGCGCCGAGTAGCGGCACCGTCGTTGCGAGGAAGAGGAGCGGGACCGGGTGCGTGACGGAGAGGCCCAGCACCACGAGCGCGTACCCCGCGAAGGAGGCGGCAGAGCGGGAGCTGAACGCGTTGGCTAAGAACACCAGCGCGATCGGGAACAGGAGGAAGCCGCCCACCATCTTGTCCTCGCTGATGCGCAGAAACAGGTTGCGCCCGATGCCCTCATGCGGGGACAGGTCCAGGAATGCGTAGCCAAGCATGAACCCCGCCGCGAGCAGGCCGGCCGTCGAGCTGCGAAACAGGGTTCGGCCTACCGCGTAAGCCGCGAGGATGGCAAGCATCGACAGGAGCGGAGGCAGGTACTCGAACAGCGCCTCGTGAGGCGCTACGCCGGCCGCTCGCGACACCAGGGCTTCCGAGAGCACCCAGACGTTCGATCGCATGCGCGGGTTGACGGGTTCGCCCGTCCCGAAGAACGGCTCCTCCGCGTTCAGCCGGTCGGTGTCGATGAACTCCCTGGCGTACGCTGCGTACGTCCAGTCGTCGAAGTCCCCCGCGAGCCGATCGGCGGCCCAGAACGGCGTGGTGACAACGCCGCCGAGCACCACAGCGAGCATGGCGACCAGCAGGACGTTGCCGCGCGCGCTCTCCGGCTCCACTGGCTCGGAAGCCTGAACCGGGGTCGCCGGCGCGAAGAGCATCGTGGCGCCTGCGGCGGCTGCGGCGACGATCGCGTACATGAGGGCGAAGTCGTCGAGCGAGAGGTGGGCCTCGAGCGCGATGACGCCCGGGACGGCCATCAGCCCGAGCGCGAGCGCGGGCGCCGCGGCGAACTGGATGGCGAGGCCGGTGTCGCGAAGCAGCGCGCGCGCGACGAGCCAGCCCGGCAGTGCGACGGCGAGCGCGAACGCGAGCGCCACGGCCGGGTACGCCGGCAGCACGCTCAGCGGTTCGCCGAGAAGGACGGCCAGCAAGAGCGCGAGCAGGCAAGTCGATACCAGGACGGCCATCGCGGGGCGGTGCTGGGCAAGCGATGCCGCTCGCACCCGCCAGCGGTGAGGTTCGGCTAGCTCGATCTCCGTCCGCACGCTCTTGGCTCCCACCAGCGCTGGCGGCGAGGGTACGGCCAGCCTACAACGACGTCAGGTGGGGGTCGCGCCGCCAGCCCTCGGCTGGGCGGCGAAGCTGGTCGGGGCGGTCGGACTCGAACCGACGACCTCCTGACCCCCAGTCAGGTGCCCTACCAAGCTGGGCCACGCCCCGACCGGGTTCCATCGTATCAGTTGCGTTCTGGGGCCTACAAGCGAGGCCAGGCTTCGGTTAGCCCAGCGCGAAGACGCGGCCGATGATCACGATGCCCAGGCCGACGCCCGTGACCAGGGTGAACTCCGCCGCGATGGTGCGGTTCAGGTGGCCGGTGAGGTGGTGCTGGATGAGCCCGGTCGCCTGGTAGAAGATGACCAGCAACAGGATGCTGGCCAGAAAGTCCTCCAACGGGATGAAGTAGAGCGCCCAGCGCACCTCCGCGACGACGAGGCCGATCACCGCGGCGAAGATCAGCGCTCGATAGGCGTCCGCCTCGGCCTCGCGGAAGACTTCGACCGCGAGCAGCAGGCTGAAGAGCCCGGCGGCGAACGCCGACGGCAGCAGCGCGACGTCGTAGGCGTAGATCACGGCGAAGAAGAGGAACGCCGCGACGTAGGTCAGGATGTTGAGCAGCAGGCGCCCAAGTGCGAACGACGGTCCGTGGCTGACCACCGAAACGTACTCGCCGTAGAGCGCGGCCGAGAGGAGCAGCCCCGCGCCGATCACTGCCGGGATCGTCCGGTAGCCGTGCACGGCATCGACCTCCTCCAGGAAGAGGCCCGTCGCGAGCGCGAGGAGCACCGGCACGAACAGGAACGGCGACGTGTCGGCGAAGCCCCGGAGCTGACCCCGAGGGTGGTTGCGGAGGATGCCGTCGGTGCCGAGCCCGACGAGCGCAACGACGACCAGGAGGATCCACGGCTTCGTCGGCTCGATGGCGAGGAAGAGGGCGAGGCCGATCGCGTAGACCACCGCGAGCAGCGGGATGGCCACCGAACGCGGCACGCCGCTCAGGTCGAGGCCGTGCTCGTCCTGCTGCCAGGGCATTTTTTCCAACGTCGTTTGCGCCATAACAGGCACAGCTGGCGCTGAGGCGTCCCGGACGCCCCCGCCACCAAAGGCCGTTCGCATTCTAGGCGTCCGGGGCCCAAGAATCAATCTCAGGGCCACTTCTCCTACGCGCTAGACTGGGAATGCTCAGGTATGGCGAAGAAATCCCGCAAACGAAAGCGCAACAGTTCGAGCAATCGGCTCAGGAGGACGCTGCTCGCTCTGGTGGGCTGGCAAGCGCCGTGAGTACGTCCAGCAGCGCTTCCGGCCAGCTCTCTTCGAGCGCCTCCAGATCGAGCCGGGCCTGCGCCGGACCGGCGCGCAGCCCTTTGATCTTGAGGTGGCGCAAGAGGTCGCGCGGCGATGGGTCATCGCTCGCCTGGATCACGAGGTCGTGCTCGACCTGCAGGATCGATCTCACGCCGGCACGCCGCGCGAGCGCCCGCACGCGGACGGCGAACAGCAAGTTCTCCGCGGCAGGCGGCGGCGCGCCGAAGCGGTCGCGCAGCTCGCCGGCGAGCGCGTCGACTTCGTCCACCGTCTCGACCGCCGCCATGCGCTGATAGAGCGCGAGGCGCAGGTTCAGGTCGCCGACGTACGACGCCGGCAGATGCGCCGTGAACGGCAGATCGATCGTGAGCGGCGCCTGCTGCGTCGACGGCTCCGGCGGCGGCCGGCCCTCGCGCATGGCCTTGAGCCGCTCGACCGCGTCCGCGAGAAGCCGGACGTAGAGCTCGAAGCCGACCGCGCCGATGTTGCCGCTCTGCTCGGCGCCGAGCAGGTTGCCGGCGCCTCGGATCTCCAGGTCGCGCAGCGCGATTTGGAAGCCGGCGCCAAGCTCGGTCGCTTCGAAGATCGCCTCCAGCCGCTTCTGCGCCGGCTCCGAGAGCGAGCGATAGCGGTCGAAGAGCAGGTAGGCGTACGCGCGCGCGGCGCCGCGACCAACGCGGCCGCGGAGCTGGTACAGCTGCGCGAGGCCGAGCTTGTCCGCCTTGTCGATGATGATCGTGTTCACGTTCGGGATGTCGAGGCCGGACTCGATGATCGTGGTGCAGACGAGGACGTCGGTGCGGCCCTCGACGAAGTCGAGCATCGCGGTCTCGAGGATGTCCTCGTGCTGCTGGCCGTGCGCGACCGCGATCTCGGCCTCCGGCACGAGCTCGCGCAGGTGGCTGGTGATGCGCTCGATGTCGTGCACGCGATTGTGAACGAAGTACACCTGCCCGCCGCGCTCCAGCTCTCGTAGGATCGCCTCGCGCACGACCCGGTCGTCGAACTCGGAGACGTACGTCTTGATCGGCAGGCGCTGTTCGGGCGGCGTCTCCATGGTCGACATGTCGCGGATGCCGCTGAGCGACATGTGGAGCGTGCGCGGGATCGGCGTGGCGGAGAGCGTGAGCACGTCGACTTCCTTGCGCATCTGCTTGAGGCGCTCCTTGTGCGCGACACCGAAGCGCTGCTCCTCGTCGATCACCACGAGACCGAGGTCCTTGAACGCGACGTCGCGCTGGAGCAGGCGGTGCGTGCCGATCACGATGTCGACCCCACCGCGGCCAAGCTCGCCGACGACCTCGCGCTGCTCGCGGTCGGAGCGGAAGCGCGAGAGCATCTCGACGCGCACCGGAAAGCCGGCGAGGCGCTCGCTGAACGTCGCGAAGTGCTGCTGCGCGAGCACCGTCGTCGGGACGAGCACAGCCACCTGGGTGCCGTCCATGACCGCCTTGAACGCGGCGCGCACGGCCACCTCGGTCTTGCCGTAGCCCACGTCGCCGCAGACGAGCCGGTCCATCGGCCGGACGGCCTCCATATCGGCCTTCACGGCGCGCACGGCGGCGAGCTGGTCGCCCGTCTCCACGTACGGGAACGACGCCTCCAGCTCCTGCTGCCAGGCCGTGTCGGGCGGGAAGGCGCGTCCCTCGACCAGCTCGCGAGACGCGTAGAGGTCGATCAAGTCCTTGGCGAGGTCGGCGACGGCGCGCCGCACGCGCTCCTTCGCGCGCGACCACTCCTGGCTGCCCAGCCGCGTAAGCGACGGCGTCTGGTCGCCCGGGCCGACGTAGCGGCTGACGCGGTCGACTTGGTCCGCGGGCACGAAGAGCTTGTCGCCCTGAGCGTAGCGCAGCTCCAGGTACTCGTGATCGACGCCGTCGATGCGGCGCTGGACGAGGCCCGCGAAGCGGGCGATGCCGTGCTCGACGTGGACGACGTGGTCGCCCGGCGTGAGGTCGGCGAGGAACGCGTCGCGGCTCGCCGAGGTCGTTCGCGGCAGGCGCCGTCGCTGTTTCACGAAGCCGAAGACCTCGGCGTCGGTGAGGAGCGTGAGCGGCGGCTGCGATGTTGTCAGCCGCCAGCCGTGCGCCAGCGAACCGCGGACGAGCGCGATCGCGCCCGGCTGCGGGCGCTGCGGCTCTTCGGTGAGCGATGCCGCGATGCCGTCCTCCTCGAGCACCTCGGCGAGGCGTTCGGGCTGCTGCGAGACGACGACCAGCGCGCGGCCACGCGCGGTCGACTCGGCGAGGTCGGCCGCGAGCGAGCGCAGCCGGCCGCCGTAGGCATCCGGCGGCGCGAACGGCAGCCGGATCGATGCGCCGCTGGCCGGCGCTGCGCCGGCCCGCGGC
>JBBDNH010000106.1:0-5818 GCA_040877745.1 Dehalococcoidia bacterium | reverse complement strand
CGAAGGCACAGAACCGATCAAGAACTGGGACTTCAGCGTCCACGGCCTCACCACGATGACCGAGCTGCTGCAGTTCAGCCTGAACACGGGCGCGGTCTGGCTCAGCCAGCTCATCGGCGCAAACAACTTCTACGACTACATCGAGCGCTTCGGATTCGAAGAGCCGGCGCCCGTTGGGCTGGGCGGCGAGCCTGCGGGAATCGTGCGCACGAACGAGGAGGACGACTGGTACCCGGTCGACCTGGCGACGAACAGCTTCGGGCAGGGGATCTCGATGACGCCCCTCCAGATGCTCTCCGCCGTCTCGTCCCTTGTCAACGGCGGCCTGCTCATGCAACCCTACATCGTGAAGGAGGTCTCCGGCCCCAACGAACGTCGCGTGTACGAGCCGACCGTGCGCCGGCGGGCGATCTCTGAAGAGACGTCCCGGCTGCTGGTCCAGATGATGAACGCCGTGGTAGACGGCATGCCCACGCACGGCGCGCAGGTGGCCGGCTATTCGGTCGGCGGCAAGACCGGCACCACGACCTTTCCGGACAGCGAAGAGACGATCGCCTCCTTCGTCGGCTTCACCCCGGTCGAAGACCCCCGCTTTATCATGCTCGTGAAGATCGACTATCCGAAGGACAGCCCGCTTGGTGGCGTCGTCGCCGCGCCGATCTTCGCCGACCTGGCGCCCCAGATCCTCGCCTACCTCGGCGTCCAGCGCGGCGACGTCGCGCTGGTGGAGACCAGCCCGTGATCTCAAGCTCCGAGGTAGTCGCCAGTCTCGGGTCGCTGCTGCGCGAGCGTCGCCAGGGCGACGGCGCGCATAGCGCGGCGCGCTTCCGGCGCGTGGTCATCGACTCGCGACAGGCCGGTCGCGGCGACCTCTTCGTAGCGCTGCCCGGCGCCCGCCACGACGGCCAGCAGTTCGCCGTGGACGCCGCGGCCCGGGGCGCGAAGGGTGTCCTCGTGCGCGAGCTCGTCGAAGGCCTGCCGGAAGGCGTCGACGTCTTCGTCGTGACCGACACGCTCGCCGCGCTCCAGCGGCTCGCCGCGGGCCGGCGCGACCGCCGAAGCGCGAAGATCATCGGCGTCACGGGCAGCGTCGGCAAGACCACGACGAAAGAGATCGTCGCGGCCGTGCTCGCGACGCGCTACGCCGTCCTCAAGAACGAGGCGAACTACAACAACGAGATCGGGCTGCCGCTGACGCTGCTCGGCCTGACGAACCGCCACAAGCGCGCCGTGCTGGAGATGGGCATGTACGCGCAGGGCGAGATCCGGATGCTGTGTGAGATCGCCCGGCCTGAGGTCGGCGTGGTGACGAACATCGGCCCGTCGCACCTGGAGCGGCTGGGCAGCCTGGAGGCGATCGTCGCAGCGAAGGCCGAGCTGCCCGAAAGCCTGCCGCCCCAAGGCTTCGCCATCCTGAACGCGGACGACCCCCTCGTGATGACCATGGCCGAGCGCACCCGCGCGCAGCCGCTCACGTACGGCACCTCTGCCGAGGCAGACGTCCGCGCGAGCGACGTCGAGAGCCGGGGGCTGGACGGCGTTTCGTTCGCGTTGCACTGGAAGGGCGAGAGCGCGGTCGCTCGTACGCGCCTGCCCGGGCGTCACATCGTCTCCAACGCGCTCGCCGCGGCCGCCGTCGGGCTGGCGGACGGCATGCCGCTCAGGGATGTGGTAGCTGCCCTGGAGACCGCCGAGGTACCGCTGCGCCTCCATGTGTTTCGAGCGAAGGGCGGCGGCACGATTCTCGACGACACGTACAACGCGAGTCCCGCCTCGATGGCCGCGGCGCTCGACCTGCTGGCCGAGATCCCGGGCCGCCGCATCGCCGTGCTCGGTGAGATGGCCGAGCTCGGCGCGGCGTCGCGCGAGGGCCACCTCGCCGTAGGACGGCGCGCCGCAGAGACCGCCGACATCATCCACGCCGTCGGCGAACAGGGCGAGCTGATCGCCGAAGCCGCGCGCGCCTCCGGCCACCACGCTATCTACGAATACCCGACGAAGGAAGCAGCGCTCGAAGCAGTGTCGGCCGGCCTGCGGCCCGACGACGTCGTGCTGCTCAAGGCATCGCGCGCGATGGCGTTCGAGACGCTGCTCGAGGCGCTGAAGGAGTGAGATGGTCCGCGCGCTCGTGATCGGTTCGGCCGCGTCGATCGTCTCCGTCCTCTTGGGCGGCCCGATGATCCAGCTGCTCGAACGTCTGAAGCTGGGCAAGGCGATCAGCGACGAAGGCCCGGAGTCGCACCACGCGAAGGCGGGCACGCCGACGATGGGCGGCGTTCTCATCCTGGCAGTCATCCTCGTGTTCTCGCTGACGACGAACGTGATCGACCACAACTCGATCTTCCTGCTGCTGGGCGTGATGGGTCTGATCGGCGTCGTTGCCGTGTGGGACGACCTGCTCACGATTCAGGGCCGAGAGCGCATCGGCGGCCACGAGCTGGGCGGCCTGGTCACGAAGGCCGGCGTGGGCGCCGTCGTCGGCCTGATCGCCGGCATCGTCGTCTACTACACGCTCGACGACGGCGTGGCGCTCGTACCGCACTACGGCCTGTACGAGCTGAACCCGGGCTACATCGCGATCGCGGTCGTCGTCGTCTCGGCGAGCACGAGCGCGGCCGCGGTCTCGGACGGGCTCGATGGCCTGCTCGCCGGTCTGATGGCGATCGCGTTCGCCGCGTACGGCGTGATCGCGGGCATGCAGGGCCAGACCCACCTCGCGACGTTCTGCTTCACGGTCGTCGGGGCCATCCTCGGGTTTCTCTGGTACAACGGCCACCCGGCGCGCGTCTTCATGGGCGAAACGGGCGCGATGCCGCTCGGAGCGGCGCTTGGCGTCGTGGCGCTGATGACCGGCTGGTGGCTGTTGCTGCCTGTGATCGGCATCGTGTTCGTGCTGGAGCTGGCGTCGGATTTCGTCCAGATCGGCTCGTTTCGGCTCACCGGAAGGCGCCCCCTGCGTATGGCGCCGCTGCACCACCATTTCGAGCTTTCGGGGTGGCCGGAGCCGCACGTCGTGCTGCGATTTTGGCTGGTTGGTGCGGTCGGCGCGATTCTGGGAGTCGCTCTGGCCTTGACAGAGTAGTGTGAAAGTGCTATGACAGGTGATCGAGAGTTCCTGGTGGGTAAGCGTGTGACGGTCCTCGGCCTCGGGATCGAGGGAGTCGACCTGGTTCGTTATCTAGCGTCCCAGGGAGCTATCATCACCATCTCCGATTCAAGGTCCCCCGAGGCGCTCGCCTCACGTATCAAAGAGCTCGATAGCCTGCCCGTCCGCTTCTCGCTGGGCGAGAACCGCATCGAGGACGCCACCTCCGCCGAGCTGCTCTTCGTTTCCCAGGGCGTGCCCCTTACGCTGCCGGCAGTCGAGGCCGCCAAGGAGCAAGGTGTGCCCATCAGCTCGATGGCGAAGCTGTTCCTGGAGCTCTGCCCGGGCCCCGTCGTGGGCATCACGGGCAGCAGCGGCAAGACGACCACCACGGCGCTCGTCGGCGCGATGTTCGCCGCGGCGGGCCGCAAGCACGCCGTCGGGGGGAACATCGGTACCGGGCTGCTTGGGCTGCTCGACTGCATCACGCCGGAGACCTGGGCCATTGTCGAGCTCAGCCACACGCAGCTCGAGACGGTCGACAAGAGCCCGCACATCGCCTGCGTGCTCAACGTGACGCCGAACCACCTCGACCGCTATAGCTGGGAGGAGTACTCGGCGCTGAAGCTGCGCATCCTCCAGGCGCAGACCAAGGACGACATCGCGGTGCTGAACCTGGACGACGAGCTCGTCTGCTCGTTCGCAACGGAGACGCCGGCGCGCGTCGTCTGGTTCAGCGCACGCGGCGTACCGAACGGCGCGAGCGCGGCGTTCGTGCGAGAGCGCGTGGTCTCCTGGAAGCAAGGCTCGGTCGAGACACGGCTGCTGCCCATCGACGAGATCCCGCTCCGCGGCGCCCACAACGTCGCGAACGTGCTCGCCGCGGTGGCTGTTGCCGGCGCCGCCGGGCTGCCGCTCGACGCCGCCACGCAGGCGATCCGCGACTTTACGCCGGTGCCGCACCGGCTGGAGCCGGTCGGCGAAGCCGGCCGCGTGACCTACTACAACGACAGCATCGCGACGACGCCGCAGCGGACGATCGCCGCGCTGCGCTCGTTCAACGAGCCGATCGTGCTCCTCGTCGGCGGCCGCGAAAAGGCGCTGCCGCTCGAGGAGCTGGCCGCGGAGGCCACCGGCGCTCGCGCGGTGATCTGCTTCGGCGAGGCCGGCCCGCAGCTCGAGGAAGCGATGCGTGACGCCGGTGCGACGGTGGAGCGCGCCGATACGCTCGCGGACGCCGCCAAGGCGGCGCGCAAGCTCGCGCAGCCGGGCGACGTCGTGCTGCTCTCGCCGGCCTGCGCGAGCTACGACGCTTACGACAACTTCGAACAGCGCGGAGAGGACTTCCGGCGCATCGTACGCAAACTCGCATCGAGGGAGGAAGCGAGCAATCGCAGTCGCTGATACCGGACGCTTTCGGGTGGCCCAACCCGACTATCTGATCCTCGGCCTCGTGCTGGGGCTGGTCGTGCTTGGCCTGCTCATCGTCTACAGCTCGAGCTTCGCGCTGGGGCTGCTGGCATTCGACGACGCCAACTACTTCGTCATGCGACAGGCGATCTGGGCGGCCATCGGCATCGCGCTGCTGGTCGCGCTCATGCGCATCGACTACCACTGGCTGCGTTCGATCAGCCCCCTGTTCATGCTGATCGCGATCCTCGGTCTCGTCGCCGTGCTCGTGCCGGGCATCGGCATTGAGCGCAACGGCGCCCAGCGCTGGATCGGGCTGGGGCCGCTGCCGCCGATCCAGCCCAGCGAGTTCGCCAAGCTGGCGCTGATTATCTACGTCGCGGCGTGGCTGACCGGCAAGGACACCTACGTGCGCAGCTTCGCGCTCGGCTTCGTGCCGTTCATCTTCATGGTGGGCATCGTCGCGGGCCTGGTGCTGCTGGAGCCGGACACCGGCACCGCGGCCGTCCTCGTGCTCACGACGGTCACGCTGTTCTTTATCGCCGGCGCTTCGCTGACGCACCTGGCAGCGCTGGTGGGCATCGGCGCGGTTTCGTCGCTGCTGCTGATCCTCACGGCTGGGTATCGAGCCGACCGCGTCCTCGCGTTCTGGAACGCTGAGGACGATCCGACGGGGATCGGCTTCCATACCATCCAGCTCCTGATTGCGCTCGGCAGCGGCGGCATCGGCGGCCTTGGCCTGGGCGCGAGCCGCCAGAAGTTCTTCTACATCCCCGGCTCCCACACGGACGGCGTATACGCCGTCGTGGGCGAAGAGCTGGGCTTCATCGGCGCGATCGCCGTGCTCGTATTGTTCGCCGTGCTCGTGTACCGAGGCTTCCGCGTCGTGCTCGGCGCGCGCGACGACTTCGGCGCGCTGCTGGCGACCGGCATCGTCTGCTGGATCGCCTACCAGGCGCTGATCAACGTGGGCGGCATCACGCGGGCGATCCCGATGACCGGCATCCCGATGCCGTTCCTGAGCTACGGCGGCTCGGCGCTCGCGGCGCTGCTCGCGGCGGTGGGCATCCTGCTCAGCGTGTCACGACACTCGACAGGGCCGCCGGGCGTTGCGAACAACGGACAGGCGAACCGTCCTCAGATGCGACGGCAAGGAGTGAGGTGAGGGTGATTCTAGCAGGCGGCGGAACGGGCGGTCACATCTATCCGGGGCTGGCGGTGGCGCAAGCGTTGCGCCGCCGGGCCGGGCCGGACCGTCCGCTCGAGCTGCTCTACGTCGGCGTGAGCGGCCGGCTCGACGACGCGATCGTCGGCCGCGCGGGC
>JBBDNH010000105.1:0-5837 GCA_040877745.1 Dehalococcoidia bacterium | reverse complement strand
CGCGTCCGTCGGGCTCGACCCGGACGCGATGCGCCAGTAGCCAAGGCCTTCCTGACTGCGTCGTTGAGAAGCCGCGGGTTTCAACCCGCGGAGGGAGAGTACCCCGTCGGGCTCAACCCGGTGGCGATGCGGCCCTAGGTCAGGTCGATCGCCACCGGCAGCGCTCTGCCGCGCCAGTCCTCCAGGTCGCCGCTGTAGCCCGCCTGGTACTTCTCGAACAGCAACCGCCGCGCTAGCTCGTCCTCATCGGCATCCTCGACGACGCCCGCGCGCCCCTCGAAGCTGCTCTCGCCCAGCCGCAGCGAGACCTCCGGCGTCCGCCGCAGGTTCTTCACCCAGTCCGAGCCGTCGCCGCCGCCCGAGAGCAGGTAGAGCGTCTGACCCTCAATCGCGAACCAGATCTCGATCTCGTGCGGCTGGCCGCTGCGCCGGCCCTTCGTCGTCAGGTAGCAGTAGTCGAGTTCGGCGAACGGCCCCAGGTCAACCGCCATCGAAGGTCCAAACTTCCAGCGCGTGCTGTACCCGCTGCGGACGCTCGCGCTCCATGTCGCCGTAGTGCTCGTGCATCCAGCGCTCGTAGTCAGCGAAGAGCGGCGGATAAACCTCGTCCGGCACCTGCCACGACCACGAGTCGACACGGTTGCGCGCGCACTCCACCCAGTATGAAGGCGTCAGCCGCCATTCGAACTCGGCGTACTCCACGCGCCGCACCGAGCCTCGGAGCGCCCTCAGCTTCGCGCGGATCTCCTTCTCCGATGGTCGCTCGCGCCGCTCCACGCCGTACGCGTCCATCAGCTCGTGGCACTTGTCCATGCTCGGCTTCCACACCTCGTCGGGGAAACGAGAGTGGTGGTGGATGAACGCGCCGCCCGGCGCCACGACGCGCCGCACTTCGTCGAGCGCCGCTTCGTACGACGACACGAGGTGCAGCACGTGCGTGACGAACACCGCGCGAAACGTCCGCGGCGCGAACGGCAGCGCCGTCGCATCCGCGAGCAGCAGGTCCGGGCGCGCGTGCTGCGGCGCGAGCTGTTCGCGCAGTTTGGCCATCATGCGCGGCGCGATGTCGACGCCCGTCACCCGCACGCCGCGCTCCAACAGCGGCCGCGCGATGCGGCCCGTACCGACGCCTACCTCCAGCAGGCGGTCCGCTTCGAATGCAGCCAGCTCGCGCAGGAGGGCGTCCGTGAGCTTCGCAGCGACGTCTGGCGGGTCCGCGCGCGTCTCGTCGTAGAAGTCCGCCGCGCGGTCGAAGCTGACGCTCTGGGCGACGCCGGTCAGTCTGCTACCTCCAGCGGCGGGAACTGCGGCGGACGGCGCTCCATGAACGACGCGATGCCCTCCTTGAAGTCCGGCCAGGTCACGCTCTCCGCCATCAGCGCCTCGGTTGCGCGCATCGCCTCGCCCAGCGGCAGCTGCATGTGCTGGTAGATCTGCTGCTTCATGTGCATGATCGATCGGGGCGAACAGCGCGCGGCCAGCTCGAGGATGTAGCCGGTCGCTGTGTCCATGAGCGTGTCGTCGGGCACCACGCGGCTGACGACGCCGAGCTGCAGCGCCTCGTTGGCGTCGAACTTACGGCCGCTCCAGAGGATATCGAGCGCCCGCGCGGAGCCGAGCAGCCTAGGCAGCACCCAGCTCATGCCGTGCTCCGCGACGAGCCCGCGCTGGGCGAACGCTGTCGTGAAGAGCGCGCTCTCCGATGCGAAGCGCAGGTCGCAGAACATCACCAGCGAGAATCCGTAGCCCGCGCATGGGCCGTTGATCGCGGCGATGATCGGTTTGCGCACGGTCACCAGGTAGGTGAGCCCCCGGGCGAAGTCGGCGCCCATGGCCTTGTCGCCCGGGTCGGCGGGCTCCAGCCCCTCCGCGCCCTCCGCGCCGATGCGGCCTTCGCGCTGGATCTCCTGCAGGCCGGCCATGTCGGCGCCGGCGCAGAAGCCGCGTCCGGCGCCCGTCAGCACGATGCCGGCGACAGTTCCATTACGCTCCGCGTCCGCGAGTGCGTGGCGCAGCTCCGCCATCATGCGCGGCGTCGTGGCGTTCAGCTTGTCCGGACGGTTCAGCTTGATCGTGGCCACAGGGCCGTCGATGGCGTACGCGATGTCTCCGTACATGGTCCCCGCCTCCTCGGCGCAGCCGCTGCTGCGGCGCCTAGCCTCTGCGATCAGAGAGGTTCGTTTGCCAGTATATCCGCGACCGCACTCGCCGTCCTGATCGTGCCAACCGTCACGGCGGCGATCAGCGTGACGTAGCCGGTGAGCCGCGCCATGGCCGGCCACGGCTGCCTGATCGCGTCCGCGAACTCGACGCCCCAGCGCGCGAGTGTCGCGAGTCCGAGCAACAACAGGAGCAGGATCGCAGGCTCCTCCTCATCCAGGCCGACCGAGAGGAGCAGCGGCACGAAAATCGTGCCCAGACCGACCAGGCTCAGGTACCCCGCCACCGACGTGACCGGTCGCTCCGGGTTCACGCGCGGAAGGCGCGCTTCGAGCGCGCGCACCAGGGATGGCAGCGGGATGGCGTAGAGCAAGAAGAGCGCCATGAACATGGCGACGATCAGCCCCTGGTTCTCAACCAGCAGGAAGTCGACGTTGTCCGGATCCAGGGCGATCGGCGAGCCGACCGCCAGGAGCAGGAGGGCGAAGGCGAGCGGTCGCAGGGGGCCGGTCCACCCCAGCCAGCGCTCGCTGATGACGTACGTGAGGGCGCCGCCGCCGCCGACAAAGATGCCTTCGAAGATGAGCAGCTCGAGCGAGCCGCCGGTGGTGATGTCGCCGATGACGTTCTCGTTCTCCGTCAGCGCTCCCGTCGCGCTGTCGGGCGCAACGACCGCGGCGATGCGCATGAGTACGCGGCCGCCGATGCCGCCGACGGCCATCCCCAGCGCGACGCCGACGATCCCGACGATGCCGATGTGACGGATGAGCTCGGCGAACTGAACGCGGCGTGGCGGCGTCTGGGCAGCATGCTCGAGGCTCGGCGCCGCGGGTTGTTCGGTCAGCTCTGTTCGCTCCAGCTCACCTCGTACAGCCGTACGGCGTCCTCGAAGCCCTTCAGCTCCACCTCGCCGCTGTCCGCGAACAGGAAGCCCTTGCCCGCCGACAGCTCGCGCACGACGTTCGACACCAAAATCTGGCCGGGCTGCGCGCGGTCGCAAATACGGCGCGCAAGCTGCACGGCGGTGCCGTAGAGGTCTTCATCCTCGACGACCGGCTCGCCGGCGTTCAGGCCGATGTGCACCTTCAGGCTGGAGTCGCACTCCGCCACCGCGCGCTGGATCGTCACCGCGCAGTCGAGCGCGCGCGACGCCGAGTGGAACGATGCCATGATGCCGTCGCCGGTGTGCTTAACCTCCTTGCCGTCGTGCTCGCGCAGCGCGTCGCGCACGATCTCGTTGTGCTCGCGCACCAGCTCCTGCGCCTTGGCGTCGCCCAGGCGTTGCGTGAGCGCGGTGGACGACTCCATATCCGTGAACAGGATCGTGTGGACGTCTCCAGCGGGACGCTGGACGGGCCGCTGCCGGGCCGCCGCGTCGATGCCGAGGAAGCGGTGGATCTCGCCCGTCAGCTGCTCCTGTCGCACCCAGGGCGCCGAGACGGGCTGGTCGAACGGGATGAACTTCGAGTGCGGAATGCTGGATGCCACGTCCTGACCCAGGTTGAACGGCACCACCTGGTCGTCGTCGCCGTGCATCACCAGCACCGGCATCGTCAGCTTGTCGACCAGCGCGCTCACGTCGACAGAGAGCATCGCCCGCGCGACCTGGCCCTGCACCTCGACCGTCGCCGCCTGCTTCTGGATCTTGGAGACGTCCTGGAACTTCTTGATCTCCTCCGGCGTCAGGTCGCCGTCGAAGCTGATCGGAAAGCCGTAGAGCGAAATGAAGTCCACCATGGCGCGGCCGCGTTCGGGCGTCGTCAGCTCGCGTCCGCGCAGATACGCGTCGGACAGGATCAGCTGCGAAACGCGTTCCGGGTGCGTCGCCGCGTACTGCATCGCGAGGGGCCCGGCGAGGAACCCGAGGCTGATCAGCGTGAAGCGCTCCAGCTTGAGGTGGTCGACGACGGCCTCGAGGTCGAGGATCCACTTCTCGAACGTGAGCTCGCCCGCATCGACCTTGCGGTCGGAGAGGCCGCTGCCGCGCATGTCGTAGCGGATCAGTGTGACGCCCTGCGCCAGGTCCTCCAGCAGCTCGCGCGAGTGGCGCTTCTCCCACTCAGCGGAGAGGTGGCCCGGCCAGCCCGCAACGTACACCATCGGTGGCCCCTCGCCGATGGTTGCATACGCGATGCGCACGCCGTCCGCGGTCGTACAAAAGCCGATCTGCTGTTCCACTAGCTCTCGCCGTCCTTCTGCTCGATGCGCTGCTTGCCCTTGTGAATCGTGCGGCCCTGCTTCTCTTCCAGCCGACCGAGCGCGCGCCCCTTATCGGGATGCTCGTCCTTCACCAGGCCGTAGATCTCGCGTCCTTCGTGTCCCTCTGGCAGGTGCTCTGTGATCGGAAGACCTTCCGAATTGCAGAACAGCATTCAGTGACAGTACTTGTACTTCTGCATCTCCTCACAGGCGCATATCCACTCGCTCGACTTCGCCTCTTCGGCCTTATCGACGTAGGCGTTGCACGGGCAGAGTGGCCGTCCCACTTCGTCGATATGCTTCGCCAGGCCGATGACGAGGAACTCGGTGATCTCCCGCTGCGGGTGCAGATAGCTTCCGCTCTTCTCGGCGAAGCGCTCGACGAAGCGCCACATCTTCGCGATATTCTCCGGCGAAGCCTGCGCCCGGTCCTCGTCCGTCGGCCCTTCGATGGTCACTGATATTCATCGTACTACATCGGCGTTCGCCGCCGCGATCAGGAAGAATCTATGCTCGTCGCTGCCTCAGGATGGCCGCTCCAAGCGCCGTGAGCCCCAAAGCCGCCAGCAGCCCCGCAAGCCACGGCCAGCGTTCCGAAGCTGACGAGTTTGAGGCGCCCGTCCTAGGCAGCACCATCCCCGGCGTCGCCGTGGGTTCTTCCGTGGGCGTTGGTGCAATACAGGTGATGGACCCGACTTCAAGTTTAGGAAACGTGAAGCCTGCCGGACCGGAATCAGCTGGACCGAACGGAATTTCCTCGAGCACGAGGTCAGTCCTACCCTCCTCCGGGCCACACACGAAGGTCAACTCGGCGAGCAGCGCCGAGCCCACGAGCCCCTTGCTACTTGCTCCTGTGATCCGGACGATCCCCGCGTCGAACTGCGCATTGCAGACGCCGCCTTGCAGTGAAGCACATTCGGTCGCATCAGCCACATCAGAGTCGAACTTCACATCGATCACCCAAGCACGCAGACTCCCGGGTGGCAGGTCTACGCCTTCGAGTGCCGCAGTGGCCTGTTCCCCAACCTGCGTCGTGACGTCGCCCATGCGAATCAAGCCGGACTCGCTCTCCTGCGCCTGAGCCGCGCTGACGGCCACGGCTAGAGCTAGCGTGGATAGGAGTACGTTCAGCATCACCTACGGGCCTCCTTCCGCCTTGCCCCCGACGCCCATGATAGATCGCCGCGACGTTGTCGCGCACCATGCTATGATCTCAGGTAGACGCCATGCTCTATTCGCTCGTCATCACCATCGCAGCCGCCGTGCTGATCTTCGCCGTCCTGGGCGGCGCCGCGCTGCTCGCGCGAGGCATCGCCCAGGGCGACGGCCTCGCCCTGTTCCGAGGCTGGCGCTGGTTCCCGAGCCCGCTGGCGCTGATCATCCTGCTGCCCATCCTCGCCATCGTCGCCATCCGAGCGGCGCCGCTGCTGCTGCTAATCCCGCTCGCGCTGCCGTTCCTCTGGCGAGGCAGGCGCCTC
>JBBDNH010000104.1:0-5862 GCA_040877745.1 Dehalococcoidia bacterium | reverse complement strand
GCTCGCCGATGCCCTGGCGGCGCACCTCGGAGCGAACGGCGATCGTGACGATGTGCCCTTCGCCCATCAGGCACCAGAGGCCCACCACGCCGAGGATGCGGTCACGCGTTTGGGCGCGCCCGCCGAAGATGCGTCGCAGCAACGCGCCGAAGCCTCCGTTCGGCGTCTCGGGCGCGGCGGGCTCGTCGCCCGGCTCATATGCGACGAGGTAGCGCGCCAGCTTGTTCTTCAGCTCGCGCTGGTAGACCGTCTGCGGCCACATGGTGGGGAACGACTCCCGCTCGATGTCCAGCACCTGCGGGATATCGTCCTGCTGCATGTAACGGACGCGGCAACGAGGGACGGGGGACCGCATAGGACTGCTCCTCAGTTAGCAGCGCCATTCTAGCACGGCTCAGCTTCGGATTGTATGAAGCGCGTAACTTGACGTTAGCGTAAAGGTTTGATAGGATTTCCTAGCGCCATGCATCGCACATCGAAGCCTATCCTGCTTCGCCTACTCGCCTATGCGTTCCCATACTGGCGAACGGTACTCGTCGCCTGGTTCTGCGTAGCCGGCGCGAGCGCCTTCGTGCTGCTCATGCCGATCTTCGTTCAGATCGCGATCGACCAGGGGCTCAACATCAACGAGACCACGGGGGTCGCGCTGGGGGATAAGCAAGTGCTGGCGTACATGGGCATCGCCATCATCGGCATCTCGCTCCTCCGGGGCGCGTTCTCGTACGGACAGTCATACGTCGGCGAGTGGCTCGCGTCCAGCGTGGCGTACGACGTGCGCAACGACATCTACAACCACCTGCAGCGCCTCAGCTTCGCCTACCACGACAAGGCGCAGACCGGCCAGATCATGTCGCGCGCCACGCAGGACGTGGAAGCAGTGCGCATGTTCATCAGCATGGGCATCCTGCGCATCGTCTACCTGACCATTCTCATGGTAGCCGTCCTGATCCTGATGGCAACGACGAACTGGAAGCTCGCCCTCGTTGCGTGGGCGTTCGTGCCCATCGTCTCCGGCCGTTCGATCCAGGTCAGCATGCGGTTGCGCCCGATCTGGCTCCAGGTGCAGGACCTGCAGGGACGCATGGGCACGGTGCTGCAGGAGAACCTCTCCGGCATCCGCGTCGTCAAGGCGTTCGCTCGCGAACAGCAGGAGAGCGTCAAGTTCGCCAAGGAAGCTAAGGACCTCTTCGAGACGTCGTTCACGGCGAACCGCATCCAGGCGTTCAACCAGCCGATGCTGTCCGGCATCTGGATGATGGCGATGGTCGCGGTGGGATGGTACGGCGCGTACGAGATCAATCAGGGCGCGCTGACCGGCGGCGAGCTGGGCGCGTTCATGCTCTACCTCACCATCCTGCAGATGCCCGTCCGCATGTTGGGCTGGATCATCAATATGTTCGCCCGCGCCCAGTCCGCCGGCGAGCGCATCTACGACATCCTCGACGCCGAGTCCGCCGTGCAGGAGAAGGCGGACGCGATCGAGTTGCGCGACATCCGCGGCGACGTTCGCTTCGAGAACGTGGGCTTCTCGTACGACGCGATCAGCCCGGTGCTGCGCGGCGTCGACCTGGAGGCGCACGCCGGCCAGATCATCGCGCTCCTTGGCCCGACAGGCTCCGGCAAGAGCACGATCGTCAACCTCATGCCGCGCTTCTACGACGTCACCGACGGCCGCATCACCATCGACGGCCACGACATTCGCGACCTCACGCTCGCTTCGCTGCGCAAGTGCATCGGCACGGTGCAGCAGGACGTCTTCCTGTTCTCGGCCACCGTGCGCGACAACATCGCCTACGGCGCGCTCGACGCCACGGACGAGGAGATCGAGCGCGTGGCCAGGGCCGCGCGCATCCACGAGTTCATCGCGACGCTGAGCGACGGCTACAACACCTGGGTGGGCGAGCGCGGGGTCACGCTCTCGGGCGGCCAGCGGCAGCGCATCGTCATCGCGCGAACGCTGCTCACCGACCCCAAGATCCTGATCCTGGACGACTCCACCTCCAGCGTCGATACCGAGACCGAGCACCTGATCCAGCAGGCGCTGGCTGAGGTGATGCGCGGCCGCACGACGTTCGTCATCGCCCAGCGGCTGAAGACGGTCAAGGAGGCCGACCAGATCCTCGTGCTCCAAAACGGCCAGATCGCGGAGCGCGGCCGCCACGACGAGCTGATCGAACAGGACGGCCTCTACCGCCAGATCTACGACCTGGAGCTGCGCGACCAGGAGGAGGCGTACGAGCGCACGCGCTCCGCGCCCGAGGCCGCGCCGACGACGGCCGGAGGCGGCAGCTAGCTATGGGCCACTTCGGAGGCATGGGCGGCGGTTGGGGCCCAGGAGCTATGCGCGGACCCGGCGCCCTCATG
The DNA here is from genome assembly GCA_040877745.1 of Dehalococcoidia bacterium. Classification (GTDB taxonomy): domain Bacteria; phylum Chloroflexota; class Dehalococcoidia; order DSTF01; family RBG-16-68-14; genus JBBDNH01. Next base: position 3,498 of record JBBDNH010000104.1, on the reverse strand, counting down.
GGTGGCGGGGGTCCGGGCGCGGGCTTCCAGCGGCTGCGCGGCGGCCTAGACGGCTGGGACGACGAGGACTTCGGTACCGCCTACAACCACCGCGTGGTGAGCCGGCTGTTCGGCTACCTCCGCCCATTCAGGGGACGCGCGTTCCTCGCCGTCGTGGGCATGATCGTGTTCATCTTCACCACCCGCTACCAGCCGCTTCTCATTCGCGACCTGATCGACTCGGCGGGCCGGGGCGACATGGCCGGCGTGAACCGCGCCGGGATCTTCTTCATCGTCCTCGCGCTCGGCGCCTGGGGCTCCTACTACCTCCAGCTCCTGAACACCGGTTGGATCGGCCATCGCGTGCTCTTCACGCTGCGCACACAGATGTTCAACCACCTGCAGAAGCTCTCCTTGCGCTTCTACGACAACAACGAGGTTGGGCGCGTGATGTCGCGCATCACCAGCGACGTCAGCACGCTGCAGGAGCTGCTCACCACGGGCTTCATCACCATCCTCGCCGACCTGGGCGGCCTCGTGCTGGTGATCGGCCTCATGCTGTACCTGGACATCGAGCTGGCGCTCCTCACGCTCGCCATCGTGCCCGCGCTCGTCGTAGGGATGCTCGTCTGGCAGAACTATGCGCGTCGCGCGTTCATCCGCGTGCGCATGGCGATCGCGCTGGTGAACGCGAACCTGCAGGAGAACGTCTCCGGCGTGCGCGTGATCCAGAGCCTCTCGCGCGAAGGCGAGAGCAGCCGGAAGTTCGACAACGTCAACCGCGACAACTTCGACGCGAACGTGAGCGCCAGCCGCATCACCGCGGCCGTCCTGCCCATGGTGGAGCTCAGCGTCGCTATCGCGACGGCCGTGGTGATCATCTACGGCGGCTACAAGGCGATCGATGGCACGATGTCAGCCGGCACGCTGGTCGCGTTCACGCTGCTCGTTCAGGGGTTCTTCGAGCCGGTACGTACGCTCACGATGCAGTACACGCAGCTCCAGCGCGCGATGGCCGGCGGCGAGCGCATCTTCGAGGTGCTCGACACGGTGCCCGAGATCCAGGACGCCGAGGACGCAATCGTGCTCGAGGACGTGCGGGGCGAGGTCGAGTTCGACCACGTCACGCACGAGTACGTCGAGGGCGTGCCCGTGCTGCGTGACTTCAGCCTCCACGTGCAGCCGGGCGAGACCGTCGCTTTCGTTGGGCCGACGGGCGCCGGCAAGACGACGGTCACGTCGCTCGTTGCGCGCTTCTATGACGTGACCCATGGGCGCGTCCTCATCGACGGCCACGATATCAGGCAGATCGAGCGCCAATCGCTCGCCCGGCGCATGGGCCTGGTGCTCCAGGAGCCGTTCCTCTTCTCCGGCACCGTGCTGGAGAACATCCGCTACGGCCGGCCGGGCGCCTCTCGCGAAGACATTGAGCGCGCGGCCGAGGCCGTCGGCGCGCACGAGTTCATCGAGCGGCTCGAGCACGGCTACGACACCGAGCTGCAGGAGCGCGGCCAGAACCTCTCGGTCGGGCAGCGCCAGCTCGTCGCGTTCGCGCGCGCTGTGCTGGCGGACCCGCGCATTTTGATCCTGGACGAGGCTACCGCGAACGTCGATACGCGCACAGAGGCCGTCATCCAGCGCGCGCTCTCGCAGCTGCTGAACGACCGCACGTCGTTCGTGATCGCCCACCGGCTCTCGACGATCCGCAACGCCAACCGCGTCGTCGTCCTCCAGGATGGCCGCATCGCGGAGCAGGGCACGCACGAGGAGCTGCTGGCCATCGGCGGTCTCTACGCCAAGCTCTACCAGATGACGTACCAGCAGACGAACGGCGAACACGAGGCGAAGCCGGTCGGCGAGACCGCGGCTCGTCCGACCTAGCGCGACATGGTCCGCTTGACACTCACTCGGCTGCCTGATAGCGTGATAGTGCGATGAATCACGAGAGCGTCTCGAGCATGTTGCGCGGCTCCACCTCGTGTGATGGGTGGATGTCGATTGGCGTGGGCTATAGGTTCTGACTGACCTAATCCGGTATTTCCGAACAAGCCCACTGCCATGAGCGGTGGGCTATTTGTTTTGCTAAGGAGCAATGGTGACGACTTCAGAGACCCAGGTTGAAGAGAGAGAGGCAACGGCTGTGCCCCAGATCGTCGGGGAGGCTGAGCGCTGTCCCACGTGTGACGCCGCCGTCCCGGCCGGCTTTCGCTTCTGCGGCCAGTGCGGCCGCGCGCTCGCGGCCACGCTCGCCCCGGTGCCGGGCGATGTGGTCACGATCGCCTTCGTCGACCTCGTAGGCTACACCAGCTTCGCCAGCCGCGTCGACGACGACGAGGTGCGCGAGTTGATCCGCGTCTTCCACGGACTCGTTCGCGAGCAGATCGGGCGCCACGGCGGCTTCGAGGTGAAGCAGATGGGCGATGGCTTCATGATCGCCTTCTCCAGCCCGCGCCGCGCCGTCGCTTGCGCCGCGGACATCCAGCGGGCGGTGCTCCAGGGCGCCGCACCCGTATCGACGCTGCGCGTGAGCGCAGGCTTGAACAGCGGCGATGCCATCCGCGAAGGCGACGACTTCTTCGGCCACACAGTCAACGTCGCGTCGCGCATCGCGGACCGCGCGGACGCCGGCCAGATCTTCGTCTCCGAATCAACGCGCTCGCTCGCGGGCAGCGTCGATGGCGCGCGCTTCCGGGAGCTTGGCCGGCGTCGCCTGCGCGATATCGAAGGCCGCCACCGCCTGTTCGAAGTGCTTTGGCGAGAGTAGGGCGCTAGGCGCCCTCCAGGTCGATCCCCACTAGCACGCCGCGGGCCAGCCAGCGCCGGTGCGCTTCGATGATCGCCCGGCGCGTCGGGAACGCCCACTCCAGGCTCACGTAGTCGACGTAGTCGAAGGGCGGCACCTCATCGATGTAGGCCGCTTCGGCCGCCAGTCGCTCGGCGGCGTTCGTGACTTCGCGCGCGGTGGCGTCGTACGTCCGCCCGCCGACCTTCGCTCGCACGCGCGGCTGCTTGCGGACGTTGCGCAGCCAGTCGGAACGCTCTCCGAGCGTTGCGGCGGCGTACAGCGTATTCCCGAGCCGGATCGCGCGTATCGGCCGGCGGCGCGGCTTGCCCGTCCGACGTCCGGTCACGGTCAGCAGCGCGAAGCCGCGCGGCATTGGCGTCAGCCGGAAGGCCGGCGCCAGGAAAATGTTCGAGAGCTTAGAGTACCAGCGCGCCGCGGCGAACGGGTTCGGCACCGCTAGGCCACCCCGGACTCTTCCTTCTCGATGAGCTTGAAGTCGCCTTCGTCCAATGGGATCAGCTCGCCCTTGCGATACGAGTTGAAGAGATCGAAGAGGTCGCGCTTGTGGGGGCGCTTCTTGCCGATCGGGCACGCCTGCCACGCCTCGTAGTCCTCGTCGCAGTAGCCCCAGCGGCGCTCGCCGCACTTCGGCTGGAGGTACATGCCCAGCTCCGGCACCATGCGGTTCACCTCGGCGCGCATCAGCGCAGCCACCTTGCGAAACTCCCACTGCG
>JBBDNH010000103.1:0-1152 GCA_040877745.1 Dehalococcoidia bacterium | reverse complement strand
CCGGCTCAGGTCGAAGGTCAGCGTGGCGCCGGGGTCAGGAGTCATCTCGCCCTTTGTCACTCCGAGCGGAGTGAGGAGTCTCGCGCGCCAGGACCGAACGCCCGATGTGGTCCACCAGATGCTTCGCTGCGCTCAGCATGACAAGATTGGTTCGCTCATCCGTTTATCCGTTCGCCTATCCGTTGACAGATCCCAGCGCCTCCACCAGCGCGTCGATCTCTGCTTTCGTGTGAAGCTCTGAGAAGCAGAGGAGCAGCCCGCGGTCGATGCGGTCCGAGACGTCATAGCCGCCGATGATGCCGCGCTCGAGGAGCCTGCGGTTCACCTCGGCGGGCGGCGCCGGGCAGCGCACGACGAACTCCTGGAAGAAGCCCTGCCCTGAGCCTGTCGAAGGGGAGGCGAGCTCGTAGCCCGCGAGCTTCGCGATCTCCCCCGCGGCGTAGTGCGCCTTGTGGTAGCAGAGCTCGGCCATGCGTCGCAGGCCCTGCTTACCGAGCGTGCAGAGCGCGACGGTGAACGCCAGCGCCACGAGCTGCGTGCTGGTGCAGATGTTGGAGGTGGCGCGCTCGCGGCGGATGTGCTGCTCGCGCGTCTGCAACGTGAGGACGTAGCCCGTGCGGCCATCGAGGTCTTTCGTGCGGCCGGCCACGCGGCCCGGCATGTGCCGCACGTACTCGCTCCGGCAGGCGAACAGGCCGACGTACGGCCCGCCGAAGCTGAGCGGCACGCCGAGCGGCTGGCCGTCGCCGACGACGATGTCGGCGTCGTACGCCGACGGCGGCTTGTAAAGCCCGAGGCTCACGGGATCGGCGGAGACGACGAAGAGGGCCCCGGCTTCGTGGGCGGCGTTGCTCAGCGCGGCGAGGTCTTCCAGGTAGCCGAAGAAGCCCGGCTGCTGTACGGCGAGGCAGGCGTCCTGATCGCTTAGGGCGACGTCCGCGGCTGAGACGACGTTGACCTCAAAGTCGCGGCCGTCGGCGTATGTGCGGACGGTGTCGACGACGTGCGGATGGACGCTATCGAGGAGGAGGATGCGGTCGCGGCCGGTGACCGAACACGCCATCAGGCACGCCTCGGCCATCGCGCTGGCGCCGTCGTACATCCCGGCGTTCGCGACGTCCATCCCGGTCAGCTCGCAGACGAGCGACTGGA
>JBBDNH010000102.1:0-5958 GCA_040877745.1 Dehalococcoidia bacterium | reverse complement strand
CGAGCTCGCCCCCAGCGAGGGCCTCGCGATACGGCCGCCCGAGGACGGGGAGGACGAGCTTGCCGTCGGCGGCGTCCCAGTCGATGTCGAAGAACGCCGCGTAGGGCGAGCTTGGGCCGTCGCGGAGGACGCCGGCCCACCAGGGGTTGTCGGGCGTGGCGGACATGTGGTTCGGGACGATGTCGAGCAGCAGGCCCATGTTGCGCGCGCGGAGCTCGTCGGCGAGGGCCTGGAACTCGGCCTCCGAACCGAGCTCGGGGTTCAGTCGCGTCGGGTCGATGACATCGTAGCCGTGCGCGCTGCCGGGGCGCGCGGCGACGATGGGCGAGGTGTAGAGGTCGCTGACGCCGAGCTTGCCCAGATACGAAACGAGCTCGCGGGCCTTCGTGAAGCCGAAGCTCGCGTTGCACTGGACTCGGTAGGTGGCAGTAGGGATGCGCATCGTGCCGCGTAGCTATGATAGCACCGTGAGGCTGAAGCTTCTGCGGGTTGAAACCCGCAGCTTCGCAGGGGCCACCACACGCCAGATCGCGAGACGAGGCCGTTGCTTGACACTGCTGATCGGGGGCGCTAGGCTTCAGCCGGTACGTATGCACTGCGTTACCACACTCTATGATCATACGTGGAAGGGGGTACACCCATGACTGAGGAACAAGGGGGGCTGATCGGCTCCGTCAAGGACGGGATCGTATCCGCCATTCGGGGCGTCGGTGAGATCACCGACGCGGTGGTGGACACGGTCAGCGGCAGCATGATCAACGCGATCCAGAAGACCGGCGCCGTGGGCGGCGCGCTCACGTCGGCGATCTCCGATACCGCGCGCGGAGCGATCCAGGGCGCGGCCGAGGTCGGCGGCGACCTGGGCGCCGCAGCGAAAGGCACCGTGATCGGCGTGCTGCAGGGCACCAAGGAGGTCGGCACGGAGGCGACCGACACGATCGCGACGACCGCCGGCGCCATCGTGAAGAGCACGAGCGACGTGGGCGGGAACCTCGCCGTTGCGGCGAAGGGCGCCGTCGAAGGCGCGATCGTGGGAGCGAAGGACATCGGCCTGAGCGCCGAGGATGCCGCTTCCGCCGCCGCCACGGGCGCGCTGAAGGCGGCCGGTGATATCGGCACGACTGCGGCTGCGCAGGTGCGCGACGCCGTAACGGGGACGATCGCCGGCGTGAAGGTCGTCCTGAAGGAGCCGTTCAAGAGCGACGAGGGCGGATAGCCCCACGCAAGCTGCTATGATGCGAAGGCCCTCCGCAATCCGGGGGGCCTTCTCGCGTCGTACGGAGGTAGGATGCCGTTCCTGAAGCTACCCGACTGCGATCTCTACTACGAGACGACCGGCGCCGGGCCGGCGCTCGTGTTCGCGCACGGGCTGGCCGGCAACCACATCTCGTGGTGGCAGCAGGTGCCGCACTTCCGCGATCGCTACACGTGCGTGAGCTTCGCGCACCGGGGCTTCATGCCATCGCGAGAAGCGCCGGACGGCCCGGGCGCGACCGCGTTCGCGGACGACCTGGAGGCGCTGATCGACCACCTGGGGCTGGACGACGTCCGCCTCGTCGCGCAGTCGATGGGCGGCTGGACCTGCCTGGAGTACACGCTGCGGCACCCGGACAAGGTGCGCGCGCTCGTGATGGCGTCGACGATCGGCACGATGGCGCACCCGGACGTGAACCGCATGTACGCGGAGCGTGGAGCGAGCCCGGAGCCGGCGCTGTTCGAACGCGGGATCCATCCCGCTGCGGGCGAGCGTATGGCGCGCGAGCAGCCGGTGATGCACTACCTCTACCAGCAGATCTCGGACCTGAGCCCCGACCTCGACCGCGACAAGCTGCGCCGCCAGCTCGTCGAGCTACGCACGACGCCGGCGGAGGCGCTCGCGGAGCTGCGGGCGCCCGTGCTCTGCATCAGCGGCACGGAGGACATCGTCATCCTGCCACCGGCGGTCGAGCTGCTGGCCTCGCTGCTGCCGAACGCGAGGCTGGAGCGGGTTCCGGAGGCCGGCCACTCGGTCTATTTCGAGCGCGCGGAGACGTTCAACCAGTTGGTGGACGGCTTCCTGAGCGCGCTCTAGCGGGCGAGCTGCGTGGCCGCGTGCCTGGCGGCGTGCAGGTGGCGGGCTAGGGCAGAGCCGGTGGCGACCTGAAGGTCGCCGCTAGCGGGCGAGGCGTTCGGCGACGTGGCGCGCGGCGTGCAGGGCCAGGAGCGATCGCCAGCGAGGCTAGAAAGCCTCGCCTACCGGGCGCGTCCTAGGCGATGTCCGGTCCTTCGTTGGCGTCCAGACCGACGAGGCCCTCGCGGACGGCGTAGAGCGCCGCCTGCGTGCGGTCGGCGAGGTGGAGCTTTTGCAGGATGTTGCTGACGTGCGTCTTGACGGTCTTTTCGGAGACGACCAGCGCCTCCGCGATCTCCCGGTTCGACATGCCCCGCGCGATGTGCTGGAGGACGTCCATCTCGCGCACCGTGAGCGCGCCGGCGGTTGCCACTGGCTTTGCGGCCAGCTCCTGCATGAGCTTCGCGGCGACCGAGGGATGGAGGAGAGCCTCGCCGCGGTGCACCGTGCGGATCGCGTCGGCCAGCTCCTGGGGTCGCATGTCCTTGAGCAGATAGCCCGCCGCGCCCGCCTTCACCGCCGGGAAGACCTTGTCGTCGTCGGCGAAGCTGGTGAGCGCGATGACGCGCGTCGAGGGGCTGCCTGCGCGGATGCGCCGCGTGGCCTCGATGCCGTTCATCCTGGGCATGACGAGGTCCATCAGGACGATGTCCGGCAGCAGCTCCTGCGCCCTGGCGACGGCCTCCTCGCCGTCCGCGGCCTCGCCGACGATCTCCATGTCGTCCTGCAGCTCGAGGAACGTGCGCAGACCCTCGCGCACGATGGGATGGTCGTCCGCGATGAGGATGCTAATGCGCTCCAACGTTGCCGTCATCCCATGCGAGCTCGAACACGCGATGCGTCCCGCGCATGCCCTTAAGCTCGTGCTCACCCTGGTCGATGAACTGGAACGGACTCGTGCCCGCCAGCTCCTTCGTCAGGCTGGAGACGAACACCTGGCGGCCGCCGGCGAGGCCGGCGATGCGCGACGCCGTGATCACGGCCTCGCCGAAGTAGTCCTCCTCCTCGGCGATCACCTCGCCGGTGTTGAGGCCGACGCGGACGCGCAGCGCGGCGCCGCAGCGGTCGCCGGCGATGGTGCGCTGGATAGCGGCCGCGCAGAGGAGCGCCCGTCGCGCGCCTGAGAACGCGATCATGAAGCCATCGCCCTGGTGCTTCACCTCAAGGCCGCCGTGCTCCTTGAAGACTTCGCGCAGGAGGCGGTCGTGTTCGCGAAACACGTCTCGCGCCGCCTCATCCCCCAGCCGCCCGAACACGCCGCAGGAGTCCTCCACGTCGGTAAACAGGATGGTCACCGTGCCTTCGGGCCGCTGCCCGGCCGCCGAGAAGCGCTGCATCAGGCGCCGGGCGATCTCCGGGTGGAGCAGCGGGTCGCCGCGATGGACGGTGCGGATCGCCTCGGCGAGCTGCTCGGGCGCGACGTCCTTGAGGAGATAGCCGGCGGCGCCCGCCCTGAGCGCGGGGAACAGCTTGTCGTCGTCGGCGAAGCTGGTGAGCACAAGGACTCTCGCTTCGGGACGGCGCTCTTTGACGGCGCGGATGGCCTGGATGCCGTCCATGCGCGGCATCACCAGGTCCATGAGCACCACGTCGGGGTTGGTCTCGTTCGCGCGCTCGACCGCCTCGGCGCCATCGGCCGCCTCACCGACCACGGTCATGTCGTCCTGCAGGCCAAGGAACAGGGTCAGGCCCTGGCGCACGACGGCCTGGTCGTCGGCGATGAGGACGCGGATCTGGTCAGGCAAGCGGCACCTCAACGCAGACCTCCGTACCGCGTCCCTGCTGGGAATCGACGCGCAGCACGCCGCCCAGGCCCTCCGCGCGCTCCTGCATGCTCGTGAGGCCGAGGCGATGCGAGCGGAGCGACGTGTCGCCGGGGTCGAAGCCGACGCCGTCGTCGCGGACCGAGAGCGACGCGCGCTCGCCGTCGATCGAAAGACGCACCGCGATCGAGCCGGCCTGGGCGTGCTTGAGGGCGTTGTTGAGCCCTTCTTGCGCAATGCGGAAGAGCTCGGCCTCTGTCCTGGGCTTGAGGCGACGATCGCCGTCAACTTCGATGTCGATGTCGGAGTGGTAGACGCGGCGCAGGACGTCGATGTGCTTGCGGAGGGTGGGCACGAGGCCGTCGGCCTCGAGCTCGGCCGGGCGCAGCTCGAAGATGAGCGAGCGCATCTCCTGCATGGCGTCGCGGGTGAGCTCCTGGAGCTTCTGTATCTCCTGCTTCGCGCGCTCGGGCTCGCGGTCGATGAGCGTCGACGCGGCTTCGGCGGTGAGCGCAGCGCTGAAGAGGCGCTGCGCGACGGCGTCGTGGAGGTCGCGCGCGAGGCGGTTGCGCTCCTCGACGACGGAGAGCTCGCGGCTGCGCTCGTACAGCCGCGCGTTGGTGATGGCGATGGCGGCGTGCGCGGCGAGCATCTGGATGAGCCGCTGGTCGGCATCCGTAAACAAGGACCCGCCCCGCTTCTCCGTGAGGTAGAACGCGCCGATGATCTCGCCCTTGGAAGCGATGGGGATGCCCATGAATGAGCGCATGTCCGGGTGGGTGCGCGGCCAGCCGAGGAAGCGCGCGTCCTGCTGGACGTCGTCCGTGCGGTAGGGCGCGGAGTCCTGGAGCATAGCGGCGAGCATGCCGTGCGTGCGGGGCAGCGGGCCGATGGCGGCGATCTGATGCTCCGTCATGCCGGAGGTGAGGAACTGAGCGAAGCCGCCCTCGCCGTCCGGGATGCCAAGCGCGGCGTAGCGGGCGTTCGTGAGGTCGCGCGCGGCGTTCACGATGGTATCGAGCACCGGCTCCACGGCGAGCTCTTGCGCCATGGCGAGCACGGCGCCGGTCATGGCCGTGACGGCTGGATTGCTGGCGCCGCAGGCCGGACAGGGCAGGCCGTCTTCGTTCACAGGGCCATGATACCTCTACGCCAGAAGGCCTACATCGGTCGCGCGAATGAGAGCAGGCTGCGACTTTGGGCCGAGATCAGACGGCGATCGGGCAGCCGGCCTCGCGCAGGATGGCCGTCATGCGGTCGACGACCTGCTCGCGAGCGAAGTGGCGCAGGTAGTGGTCGCGCGGGCGGTAACGGTCGAGGTTGTCCAGCAGCTCCGCGATGCCAGTGTGGAACTCGTCACGAGCACGAACGAGGCCGGCCTCCGCGCCAACGTAGCGCTGACCGCCGAGCATCTCCGAGCTGACGAGGACGGGGATGTCAGCAGCCATATACTCGAGCACGGCACGCGGGGCGCTGTCTTTGCGCGAGCACATGACGCCGATGCGCGACTCGTTAAGCTTGCGGTTGACCTCCTGCGAGGCGAGGCGGCCCGCGAACTCGACGGCGATACCGAGCTCCTCGACGAGGCGCTGGAGCCCGGCGAAGTGTTCGACGCGCTTCGGGTCGTCGACGCCGCTGCGGGCGTAGCCGCCGACGCAAACGCAGCTGAGGTCGCGCTCTCGGAGCCGGGCCATCGCGCGGAACAGCAGCTCGTGGTTCTTCCGCTTGGCGATGGCCGCGACGTAAACGATGTCGTGGCGCTTCTCGGCGGCCACCGGCCGGAACGTGTCCTGGTAGTCGATGAGCTTGTCCCAGACGTGGGCCTGCACGCCGGGCGCGCGCTTGCGGACCTCGTCCGCCTGCCAGGCCTCGTCCACGAGGCAGAGGTCGTAGCGCTCCAGCCCCTCGACGTCCTGCGGGCGGGCTTTGCCGTAGACGACCTTGTAGCTGCTGGGACAGTGTTCGATGGCCTGCGCGACGTGCGGCTCGTCGTGCCGGCCGTCGACCCAGAGGAGGTCGGGCGGGCCCTGGGCGGCGACGTAGCCCGCGAGGCCGGGCGAGCGGCCGTCCGGCCCGCAGGGGAAC
>JBBDNH010000101.1:0-5964 GCA_040877745.1 Dehalococcoidia bacterium | reverse complement strand
GGACCGTCAACGCGGGGCGTTTCGCCTGAAGGTGGCGTTGGAGCTGGGCAAGCGGCTCGTCGCGACGCAGCCCCAGGAGCGCGCGGTCATCCGCGACCCGGACGACGTCGCGAACATGCTCCAGGGCGAGATGGGCCTGCTCGACCACGAGCAGATGCGCGTGCTGCTGCTCAACACGCGCAACCAGGTCCTCGGCAGCTCCGAGGTCTATCGCGGCAGCGTGCACACCGCCGTGGTGCGCATCGGCGAGCTCTTCCGCGAGGCGCTGCGCCACAACGCGCCCGCCATCATCCTCGTCCACAACCACCCCTCGGGCGACCCGGCGCCCTCCCCGGACGATGTCGCGATGACCAAGCAGGCCATCGAGGCGGGCGCGCTGCTCGACATCGACGTGCTCGACCACATCGTGCTCGCCCAGGGCCGCTTCGAGAGTATGAAGCAGAAGAAGCTGGCGTTCTAGCTTCCCCCGCTCCCGCACACTCGCTACACTGCGCCCGTCATGATCCGCCTTGTCGCGCTCGACCTCGACGGCACGCTGCTCGGGCCCGACATGCGCATGAGCGAGACCGACGGCGCCGCCGTCATCGCCGCGCGCGACAAGGGCGTCCACATCGTGCTCAACACGTCGCGCTGGTACGGCATCGCCGGCCGCACCGCGCGCCGCCTGGAGCTGACCACGCCGATGATCTGCCACAGCGGCGCGCACGTCCAGGAACCCGACGGCGGCGTCGAGCTGCTGCACCTCAAGATCCCCACCGAGATCGCCCGTGAGATCGCCGCACTCTGCGATGAGGGCGGCTACGAGACCTACACGACGGTGAACGGCGTGACGTACATGCGCACCGCGCTCGAGGCGCAGATCGACCCGGCGCGCCTGCCCAAGGACATGCTGCTCGCCAGACAGCACGTCGAGTACGTCACGGAGCCCGCGACCGGCTTCGTCGTCTTCGGGCGGGACGCGGTCGATGCGCTGATGGACGCCTTCGGCCAGCGCTACGCTGGCGCGCTCGCCTTCCCGATCGGCACTGGCGCGCAGCCGTACGTCACGATCACGGCAGCCGGCTGCGACAAAGGCACGGCGCTGCGGCTGGTCTGCGAGTACCTGGAGGTGGCGCCGGAGGACGCGATGGCCGTCGGCGACGCCGAGCCCGACCTCGATATGTTCGCCGTCGCGGCAAAGGGCGTCGCGATGGGCAACGCGGTCGAGATCGTCAAGGAACAGGCGGACGCCGTCGCGCCCTCGAACGCCGAGGGCGGCGTCGCCTGGGCAATCGAGACGTTCGTGCTGGACGGACGCTAGAACTGGCGGGGCGCTTGGCATCGTCATGCTGAGCGTGTCGAAGCATGACGCGACCCCCCTCGACCCTTCGGCTCCGCTCAGGGCAGGCAAGCTCAGGGTGACGAACAGGCCGCTTCGCTAGGTCGCCGCGCTGCCGCGGACCACGCCCGCGACGCGCTCCAGCCTCTCAATCTTCACCTGAGAGACGTCGAACAGCTGGCCGAAGGCGGCGCCGAACGCGCGCATCGACTCGCCCTCGCGGTGCGCCTTCGATGCGTCGTCGTCCGTGTAGAGCTCGAAGAAGATGATCTCTGATGGGTTGTCGATCGACCGGTGGACAACGTACGCGAGCGTGGCCGGCTCCTTGTCCTCGACACCGGCCGCCATCTTCTTGAGCGCCTCCAGCGCCTCGTCCTCCTTGCCCTCCTGGATGGTCAGTCGCGCGACGATCGTGTTCAACCGCGGCCTCCTTGTGTGTGTAAGGTTTCGTGACGTACGGCGGCTAGTATAGCAGGGAGCCCGCCACTGGCGGGCTCCCTGCCCTGCGGCGAGGTCGGCTATTCCGTCACCTGAAGCACGCCGATGATCCCCAGCTCCGTGTACGCGAAATTGTGTGTCACGATCGGGTAGAGGCCCGGGTTGGGGAAAATGAAGTCGCACGTGGCGCCGTCGCCGGGAGCGATGGTGTGTGTCTGGAGCCCGCGCATCGGGTTCGCGGGATGGCCGCCGACATAGGCCACATCCATCAGCGCCCCGATGATGTGAAACGCCGACCAGAGCGTCGTGCCGCAGTTGACGATGTGGAAGCGCACCCGCTCGCCCACACTGGCCTGCAGCGGGTGCTCGCGGTACTGGAACGCGGTGCCGTTCCACGCCAGGAAGTCCGGTGTCACGGCCTTCATCTTGTCCATGCTGCCGGTCCACATGCCGTCGCCCGTGGGCTGCAGGTAGAACTCGCTTTGGACGAGCCAGTACTCGCGGTCGGCCGGCTCCGGGAAGCCGTTCTCCGGCTCTACGATCACCGCGCCGTACATGCCGTTACCGAGGTGGTGCAACACCGGCGGCGTGCCGCAGTGGTACATGAACGCGCCCGGCACGCCGGCCGTCCAGGAGAACTCGATCGTCTCCCCGACATCGATACTGCGGTAGTTCGCCTCCCAGTCGATCTGCGCGGCGTGGAAGTCGATCGAGTGCTGGAGCGAGCCGTTGTTGACGAGCTGGAAGTTCATCGTGTCGCCCTGGCGCAGGTGGATCACGGGCGACGGCACGACGCCGTCGAAGGTCCATGCCTTGTACTGCACGCCCGCGGCCACCTCATATGTCGCGTCGACCGCCTCCAGCACGAGGTCGATCGTGGTCTCGCCGGAGGGCGGCGGCAGGACGGCGTCGCGTGCCTCCGCGATCGATCCTGACGGCTGCGGGACGGGCACGACGGTAGGCGTCTCCTGCGCAGCGACGTCGTTGCCGTCGCCGCCGCAGGCGGCCAAACCGACGCCTGCCGCGCTCAGCGCCGCTGCGCCACCGAGGAACGCGCGACGGTTCATGTAACGGCTGCCGAGTTCTGGTGCTTTGAGCATCGCTCTACCTCCTCGTTGTGTTGCGTCTGTTCTTGCGCGTACCAGTGTCGCATCAGATCCAGGTCAGAACCTGATGCGAACGGCCCCTCTATGCGTGCCGAACGGCAGGCCGTGCTTGGGTCTGGAAGACGGACTGGGAACGAGGGATGGGGATGGAGCGGCTGTCTTACTCCTGCAGGAGCTGCTCGGCTTCGGACTGCACCGCGCGATAGACCTCGTGCAGTGGCAGGCCGCGCTCCCGCGCAATGCGCGCACATGCTTCGTACTCCGGCGCGGCCACGGCAGGGCGGCCGGGCAGCCGCTTCACCTTCACCGCGGCCGGCCCGAGGCTCGACTCGAACTCGATGACCTCGCGCTCGGCCTCGTGTCGGGAGACCTCGCTCACGCGCACGCCCAGCGTCGACGTTTCCCGCAGCAGCACGTCCACAATGGCGTCCTCGCGTTCGGTTGCGCAGAGCACGGAGAGCAGTACGCCGGGCCGGTTCTTCTTCATCTGCACCGGCTGGAACCAAACATCGGCCGCGCCCGCCTCGAACAGCCGCTCCTGCGCGTAGCCGTAGAGCTCCGGGCTCATGTCGTCGATGTTCGTCTCGACGAGCAGCATCGTGCTCGGTCTAGCGGCGAGCGCGTCGCCCAGCCAGAGCCGGAGCGCGTTCGGACGGCCCTCCGGGTCGCGCGAGCCCGCTCCATAGCCGATGGCGCGCACGGTCATCGCTGGTCGCTCGAACGTCGCCAGCGCGGCGACGATCGCCGCGCCCGTCGGCGTGACGAGCTCGGTATCGGCGTCCGGCGCGCCGAAAAGGGGCGCTCCGACCGCCGCCAGCAGCGCGAGCGTAGCGGGAGCGGGGACGGGCAGCTTGCCGTGAGCGCCCTGCGCCCAGCCGCCGCCCGCGGGCAGCGCCGAGCAGTAGAGCTGCTGCACGCCCAGCAGCCGCAGCCCCACGACCGCGCCCAGCACGTCGACGATCGCGTCCACGGCGCCCACTTCGTGGAACTCGACCGTCTCCGGCTCCACGCCGTGGACGCTCGCTTCGGCGTCCGCGAGTCGCCGGAAGACGTCGCCCGCGCGCTGCTTGTCGCCGGGCGGCAGCGCGCTCTCGTCGATCAGCGCGAGGATCTCCGGCAGCCGCCGGTGCGGCTGCGCGGCCTCTTCCAGCGCCACGGTGACCAGCGTCGCGGCGATGCCCGCGCGCTGGGCCTTCGCCGCCTCCAGCCGGTAGCCGCTCACGGGCGCCTTCGCCAGCTCCGAGCGCAGTTCCTCGAGCGGGACGCCCGCGTCGACGAGCGCGCCGAGCAGCATGTCGCCGCTGATGCCGGAGAAGCAGTCGAGGTAGGCGACGCGCGTCATACGGCCACCCGCGCCTTGTGCGCGCGGCAGCGGTCGCAGTCGCAGAGCAGCGCGTAGGGGTCGCGCTCAATCATCTGCCGCGCGATTTCGACGTACGGCTGCAGCGCGTAGCAGCGCAGCGTCGCGTTGCCGAGCTGCGCGCGCCGCTCCATGTGCTCGACGTGCGGCTGGAGTTCGATGAAGGCGTTGCCACAGCCGCCGGACCGCGCGGCGCGGACGCCGCCTGGTGTCATGGCGTAGCGGAGAAACTGCTCCCGCCCGGCGAGCTGCTCCGCCAGGTGGATGGAGGTGCTGTTGGTGTGCGTCACGCCCAGGAGGAGCAGGTCGCCGCCCGCTTCCATGAGGCGCCGGATCGGTTCGACCGCGTCGACCGCCGTTCCGGGCTCGCCGCACAGCTCCTCGGCCAGGGCGCCGTAGGCGACGAACGAGACCATCGGATTCGCCGAACGCGCAACCGGGTACGCGCGGCGGAACGTCTCGTTGATGACGCCCATCGTGCGGTTCGCCGGCGTGTCATAGGTGAACGGCTCCGCTGTGCCGTCCCAGTCTGCGGGCGGCTCAGCGGGGTAGGCGTTGTGCTCCACCAGCCCGCGCGGGTCCCACACGGCCGTGCGGTACGACGTGAACGAGGGCATGAGCACGGTGCCGAGCGTCTCGACCAGGGCGCGCGCGACCGCCTCCGGCCCGCCCTCCACGCCGCCGATCGCCTTGTACGAGGTGTGGACGAGCACGTGCGAGTCCGCGCCCAGACCCAGCTCGCGCAGCGTTCGTTCGATGTCCGCCTGCCTGACGCTCATGCCTCGGCTACCGCCCGGTCCAGCGTGTAGAAGTCGCGCTGGTACCAGGAGCCGTCCGGGTAGCGCGCCATCAGGTCGATGCGCTCCATCAGGAACGAACCAACGGGCTCCAGTCCGGCGGTCTCGCGCTGCGCCAGCGCGATGTCCTCGTCAGGTTCGATGCGCGCGATCACCGCCCGTGGGTCGAACGCGCCGTCGCTGGGAGGCGGCGCGTACCGCCCCGTCAGCAGCGCCTCTCGCAACGCCATGAGCTCGTCGCCGCCGGAGCGCACGCCGGCGTAAACCAGCCGCTCTCCGGCATCGACCTCCGGCGCGCCGAGCTCGACCCAGAACGCGGCGGTCTTGTGACACACGTCCCAGCAATGCTGCTCGAGCGGCAGGAACGACGGCTCGGCGTCGAACGGACCGACCAGCGGGATGTGCGGGCGCATGGCGCCGCCATCTTCGCCTGCGAACAGGCGGCGCAGCCGGTCCAGCCGCTGGCCCGGCGCGCCGGGGATGGGGACGACGATGGCTATCGTGGTCGCCGCCATGGCGTCGCTCAGTCGGGCCGCTCGCTGAGGGCGAGCCGGTTGATCACTGCGGCCAGGTAGCCCGCCCCGAAGCCGTTATCAATGTTCACGACGGAGACGCCCGCCGCGCAGGCGTTCAGCATCGCCAGCAGCGGCGCGATGCCGCCGAAGCTCGCCCCGTAGCCGGTCGATGTCGGCACCGCGATCACGGGCACCGCGACCAGCCCCGCGACGACGCTCGGCAGCGCGCCCTCCATTCCCGCGACGGCGACGATTGCGCGAGCGTCGCGCAGCGCGGGCAGGTGGTCGAGCAATCGATGGATCCCGGCCACGCCGACGTCGTACACGCGCTCGACGGCGCTGCCCATTAGCTCCGCCGTCACCGCTGCCTCCTCCGCGACGGGCAGGTCCGCCGTGCCGCCGCAGAGGACGCTCACGCCGGGCTGCCCCG